>JAIMBC010000097.1 GCA_023511675.1 Pirellulales bacterium | reverse complement strand
GGCCGGCAGGCAAGGCACCCCGTGAAGGGGAACCGCCCTGTTGCGGCTACCTCTCCCATTCTCGGCGCAAGCCGATTGCGTGGGTGACAATTTGCCCTCAGAATACGAATAGCCGCCGTCTGGGAAGTGCCCGGCGCCGCGGTCCCAGATACCGGGCCATCGAACAGCGGAGAATCCCATGTGGTCGCGCAAGCGGATCGATATAGGCTGGTTCGATTTGGCCGCCGGTGCGCTGGCCTGCCTCCACGCACGCAGAACGCATGGTCAGCATTGCCTGGAACGTGCCTGGTTTCCCCAGGGCGACGGCATGGCCTGCCTTTCCGTACGCAGCGGCCTCGATCTGTTGCTGGAGGCCCTGCAGCTTGAGCCCGGCAGCCAGGTGCTGGTCTCTGCCCTCACCATTCCCGACATGCCGCGGATCTTGCAGGCCCACGGCCTGGTGCCCGTTCCCGTGGATGTGCAGGCAGAAACGATGGCCCCCAGCGTGGAGCAGGTGCGCGCCGCCATCACTCCCCACACCAGGGCCATTCTGGTGGCGCATCTGTTTGGGGGCCGCTGCAATCTGGAGCCGCTGATCGAGTTAGCGCAGGCCCACGGACTGGCCGTTTGGGAAGACTGTGCGCAGGCCTTCGACGGGCATTACCGCGGCCACGCGGAGGCGGACGTTTCTTTCTTCAGCTTCGGCCCTATCAAAACAGCCACGGCCCTGGGAGGAGCGATGGTGCGCGTGCAGAATGCCGCGCTCTTGAAGGCCATGCGGCGGATCCAGAGCACGTGGCCCATCCAGAGCCGTTGGGCGTTCTTCTGCCGGGTCATGAAGTACGCCTGCCTGAAGGCGCTCTCGCAACGGGTCGCCTTTGCTGTGTTTATACGGCTGCTCCGCTGGGCGCGCGTCGATCACGACCGCCTGCTGAACCGAGCCGTGCGCGGCTTTGCAGGGCCGGATTTCTTTGCCCGCATCAGACGCCAGCCCAGCGCACCCCTGTTGGCACTGCTGGCCCGGCGGATCCGCCATTTCTCGCACGAACTCCTCGCACGGCGTACCAACCTGGGCCGCATGTTGCTGCAAGAGATCTCGCCAGCGGCGGCCTGCCCGGGCAGCGCCCAGCCTGAGCATTCGTTCTGGGTCTTTCCCGTGCTGTGCGAAGAGCCGCAGCGGCTGATCGACCGCCTCTGGAAGGCCGGATTCGACGCCACTCAGGGAGAGAGCATGCGCGTGGTGGCAGTGCCCCAAGACAGCCCGGCGCCGGAGCCACGCGTGGCGCAGCGGCTGCTCGAAGGCATGGTGTACTTGCCCTGCTATGCAGAAATGACGGAAAAGGCAGTCCAGCGCATGGCAGCGGTGCTGCGGGCAGAACTCGGCCAGAGGCCGCAGACGCTGCTCAGTGCGCCCGGCACCGTGGGGCGTATCCGCCGCGGCCTGGCGGCCATTCGCCTCCGTCGCGCCATCAAGCGCGCCAAGGCCAAAGCGACCTGAGGCCCTCAGGTTCGTCCTGCCCGCGCTGGTAGTGATCGCGTTCGTCGTGTCCCCGTTCGTCGTGACCGCATTCATGCGGTCCCGCGTTCGTCACGCTTCCCGACCCGCTCAAGCGGGTCACTACAAACCGTTCTATGAACGCATTCCCCCTCGTTCCCACGTTCCCGCCTGGCAACGAGAGAACCGAACGGATAACGGGCATCCCTGCCCGCCCCTCAGAACGAAATGCCGCCGCGCAGCATGTACGTATCGGTGGGCTTGATGTCCGGCGTGCCGCTGATGTACAGAATCTCCCGGCTGAATATGTAGCCCACCTCAAAATAGCCCGTCACGCGCTCAAAGCCCCGGTACTCCACGCCCAGCATGGCGCGGATGTCGTTGTAGTCAATCCGGTCTGCCAGCCCGCTGGTGCGTTCGATCGTCCAGCTACCTCCGCCGTACTCGCCCGCCACGTAGCCCCAGATCTCGGCATTACCCAGGTTGGTAATCCGCTGGGCCAGCTTCGGATTGGGAAACAGGATCTCGTATCGTACGTCTGGGTTGGGGGTCCAGATCACGCCGCCTGCCGGCAGCAGCTTCACCCTCAGGCGGTCCAGGTACCAGATGCCGGCCGCCGCCTGCCAGCGGTCGTTAAAGGTGATCACGCCCAGGCCGCGGCCGATGATGCGGATACTGTCGCTGTTGACGCGGTCGAAGTCGCTGTACACGCCCACGCGCACGCCGAGATCTCCGCTGAACCAGGTGGTGACCACGGGCTTCCAGGAGGCATCCAGATAGGCGTCGTATGCGTTGGGAGGCAGATCGGGCGCCCCCACAAACGCCGCCGGGTCGGGCCCATCCCAGGCGTGGTAGGTAAACCCTGGCGTGAGGTAGATCGGCGCCGGGTTGTACAGAAACGGCATGGCAAACGTGGCATACACGCCGGCGTCGGTCACGCCAAAGCCTCGTGTGTTGAAGCGGGCGAGATACGTGCCTTCCACACCAACCTGGTGCAGCAGCCGCTGCCGGGGCGGCTGCGTGCCATCGAGATAGGGTTGCACATAGCCTCCCTCGGGATACAGGGCGGGAGGCTCGGGCGTGGCGGCGGCGTAGGGGTCCCAGCCGCTATCAGGCTGGATGCTGCCCTGAAGCGCGGCCCCGGCTCTGTCCGGCGTGGCCGCAGGCCCGGCATAGACCGGCGGCTCGGAGGACAGCGGCGAGGGAAACTGCACGCGCTGGCCCCACGCTGGCAGGCAGGCCAGCACCAGTGCGGCTGCCAGACCGCAACCAAGGGCGTGGCGGAACAGCGGGACTACCTCCGCCGCAGGCAGCGCATGGCTCGCACCGCCCGCGGATCGCAGAACATGCCGTGCTGGAGTCTGAAACAGCAGTTAACTAACGCCGCAGCCCCCACAGGTCAAGGCCGGTTCGTGTGGGGGCTGGATGGTAGGACAAGGAGAGGGGAGAGTGGAGTGGGTAGTGGGAGGGAGAGAGGCGGGACGATACGGGTAAAAGGGGATGTGTGGGGCAGAGGAGGTTCGTCGCGGTGGGCGTTGCTGTGGCGTGCCGCCTCAGGCGGGGTGAGGGGGATGGGAATGGACGCCTCTCGCCCTGGCGTGAATCTGGGCCTCGGGCGGTGTTTGATAAACTCGGCGGGCGTCTTGGGAGCAAAGGTCGCGTGCTACCAGCGCGACGTCCGGCCACAATGATACGAAGTTCATCGGCCGGCGTGTTATGAGAACAGGTCGCGTGCTTCCTGCGCGGCGAGGATCAGGCGGGCCACGTCGGCCAGCTTGCGGTTGGTATCGCTGGCCATGCGCTGCATGCGGCGGTGTGCCTGCTCTTCATCGAGATGGGCGTGCTTCATGAGCACGCCCTTGGCCCGCTCGATGAGTTTGCGTTCTTCCAGCGTGCGTGCCAGGTCGGCGGCGGCACGCTGTGCGTCACAAAGCTGCTGGAAGCGGCGGCAGGCAATGGCCACGGCGGTCTCGAGGTCGGGCCGCTCGATAGGCTTGATCAGGTAACCCATTACCTGGGAGGCGGTGGCGCGTGCGATGAGGTCCTCGTCATGGTAGGCCGAGACCAGGATGATGGGGGCGGGGGCATCGCGAGCGATGGCGAGCGCGGCCTCGATGCCGTCCAGCACGGGCATGCGAATATCGCTCACCACCAGGGTCGGCCGCAGCGTGAGGCAGGCCTCGACCAGTTCGCGGCCGTTGGCGGCACTGGCCACGACGAGGTGCCCCATGTCGCGGAAGGTCTCCTCCAGCCAGCGTCGGATGAGCGGCTCATCGTCGGCGAGGGCAACGCGCAGGGGTTCCGTCATGAGACCTCGGCAGGCAGGACGATGATGATTTCGGCGCCAGCGGCGGCATCGCCAACGCTGATGCGGCCCTGGTGCGACTCGACAAGGCGGCGTGCGATGGCCATGCCCAATCCTGTGCCCCGCACCTTGGTGGTGAAGAAGGGATCGAAGATGCGCTGGGCCTGTTCGGGGGAGAGTCCTGGTCCCTCGTCACGGATAGCCAGCCGCCAGGCGGGGCGGCCTGCATGCTCGCAGGCCGTCCAGGAGAGATGGACCACGGCCTCGGTGCTGGGGGTCTGAACAACCATTGTGGGCATGCTGTGGGGCGTCCGTTCGTGGTCCGTGCTCTGGTGTGAGCAGCGTACCGCTGGTAGCGTTGAGGGAGCGCAGGGGTTGGCCTGGCCATCGGCGGCCTCGATGGCGTTTTCGAAAATGTTGCGGAACACCTGCTGCATGGCGTGCGGGTCAACGGAGCAAATGGGTACCGGCTGATCGCCTTCGAGCAGCAGGCGGGCGTGGCAGCCATTGCGGGCAGCTAGCAGATCGTCCCAGGTTTGCTGGGCCAATGCCACCAGATTGGCGGGCACGCGGCGCAGTACGGGCGTGGCGGCGAAGGTGCGAACCTGCTCATAGAGGTCCCGGAGGTAGTACTGCGCGCGCTGGAGTTCGGCGATGAGTTCCAGGGCGTCGTCGCGGCCCTGGACGCGACGGGCAAGCATTTCCAGCACGGCCTGGCTGCGCTGGAGGGCATTGCGGCTTTCGTGAGCCAGGCCTGCCATGGCTTCGCCGATGGCGGCCAGCCGCTCGGTGGCCACGCGGCGTTCCTGGGCCTCGCGCTGGGAGGTGACGTCCTCGGCCAGTCCGGCGACGCGGAGCAAGCGGCCCTGCTCGTCGCGGACGGCGAAGCCACGATCCCAGATCCAGCGCTGTCGGCCGTCGGGGAGGAGCAGGCGATACTCAATATCGAATCCGCCACTTTGCGGCAGCCGCCGCAGTGCCTCGCTGCGCTGGGCCCGGTCTTCGGGATGGATCGCCTCTTGCCAGAGCTGCGGGGAGGCGATCAGCTCGGCCGGGTCGCGTTCCCATAGCAGGCCAAAGGCAGGGCTCACGTACAGAAAACGCGTTCCATCGGCCGTGGTCATCCAGAACACCTCGTCCAGTGCCTCGGCAAGCTGGCGAAAGCGCAGCTCCTGCTCACGCAGCCCGCGCACAGCTTGCTGGCGTTCCATGCGATAGCGCGCAAGGAACCAGGTACCGCCCCCCAGTAATACCAGGATGCCGCCCAGTACGGGTGAGAGCACGCCCAGCAACCGGTCCCGGCTGGCTGTGAGAATCTTCGGCCCCACATGCGACACGATCACCCAATAGTAGCTCGAGGCAGGATCCTTGCCCCTGGCTCCCCTCACGTGCAGGCTGGCTGAGGCACGCGACCCCGCACTCAGCGGATGCACATATTGCCACGTGAACAGTCCCGCTGGCGTGTCCACCGCACCCGCGCGCTGCTTGCGAAGCTCTTGCCACACCTCCGGATAATGCCGGGCAAAGGTCTCACCCCGGCGGCTGGCATACATGAAGCCCCATTCCAGCTCAGGCCGTGGACCCTTCAGCCAGTAGCCTTGCGGGTTGAGCAAGTAGACATGATCGGCTGCCGTGATGCCCGCGCGGTGAAGCTTGTATAGCAGCCGGTCCCCCAGGTAGTTCAGCACCACGATGCCGCGCTTTCGGCCGCGGTCGTCGAACACGGGCGTGCCGAAACGAATGGTAGGCTTGAGAGGTTGTTCAATTCGGCCATCCTCGACGTTCAGGTCGAACGGAGAAACGAATACCTCTCCCCGCTCAAGGCGCAAGGTCTCTACAAAGTAGTAGCGGTCCCCCTTCCAGCGCAGGTCCTGGGGTGCGACCAGCACGGCGGCGTCGTCCACGAGGTTGACGCGCACCACCTCCTGTCCCTGTGTATTGAGGAACCGCACCTGGTCATAGACGCCACGGAACTGGGCGAAGCGGCGAAACTCGGCACGCACGGCCTCTTCGCTGGCAGGGGAGGGGTCGGCCAGCATGCTCCGCAGCGCGGCACCTTCGGCCAGCACCATCAGGTCCGACACCAGCACGCGCAGCTCGCTTTCGATAATCTCGCTTTGCAAGCTCACCAGATCGCGCTCGTTGAGCCGCAACAGGGCCTCTTCCACGCGGCTGCGGGACCAGACCACACCCGCCACCGCCGCGATCGCCACGGCCGACAGCGGCAAGTACAGCGCCAGCCAGCGGCGCGCCACCGCCCACCACGGTATCTGCGACGGAACTACAGGGAAGGACATGCTCGCCAGGTCCGCATTGCCCTAGTCTATTCTAGCGTGGCGGGGCACATGCCGCGCAAGCGTGCCAACCACCGCGGCGTCAGACGATCCTGCCGCCGAGTTGAGGCCGGCAGCCTTGCCACTGCACACACCCCAGCCCGCACGGAGACAGCTTGCCTGCCAGCCTCCACCGCGTGCCCCACGCGGCGACGGCGCCCAGCCGCACTCAGGCACCTCCTGCACCCGCGCGTCTGCGGCGACGACATTCTCAAGACCCCGGACCGCCATCACGCCACCTCCTGCACCCGCGCGTCTGCCGCGGTGGCGTCTGGCCTGCGGCGCCACGACGCTGCACCGGCCGGTCATTGACGTGCCACTCTCTGGCCGGCGGCCCCTCAAGGCTCGGTGGGACGGTCCGCCCTTTCGGCAGAACGCACGCGTTCCAGCTCGGCGCGCAGTTCACGCACCTGCTGGCTGAGCTGTTCCAGGAGTGCCTGGGTTTCAGCCTGAATGCGTTCGCGTCGGTCCAGTTCGGCTTGCAAACGCTCAATCACCTGCTCGAAGGCATCGAGCTGTTTCCGCAACAGGGTGATCTCGTCGGCAACCACGCGGCCGGGACTGGAAGTCTCTGCGGGGCCCACGGCCAGCTCGGCCACGCGGCCGCTCCCCAGCCGGATGCCGCCGGCCACCGCACGCGCGGCCACCTGGGGTCCCAGGCGCACGCCGCGTAGCTCGGCCGCTGCGTCAGGGCGCAGGATCGAGCGTGCCATGCCGCCGGCAGGTACCAGTTCGATTGCCAGTTCCCGACCTTCTCGCAACACCACAAGCTGCAACGGTTCGCCAGGCTCTTTCTGAACGATCAGGTCCACGGCCTGGTAGGCGCTGCGGATCTTGCGGCCTTCCGCTGCCAGAACCACATCTCCCACCTTCACGCCGGCCTGTTCGGCCGGACCTCCAGCGGTGACCCGCTCCACCCGCACTGTACCCTCGACCTCGCCCGGCCCCAGGCTCAGCCCCACACTGGGGCGCCGCCGATCAAGTACGACCAGCACGTCAGGTTGACAGGACGCGATCAGTCGGCGCACATGGCTCACAGGCACCGCGTAGCTCCAGGCCTGCCCGCCCGCCAGCGGCGCCCCGACCATTACCCCCACCAGCCGCCCATCGATATCGACCACGCCTGCGCCACAGCTCGTTTCGGTGGTGCGCACGTCGCACTCCAACAGGGGAGGCAGGCCCACGGCCCGCAGCCTGCGCCCCACGGCACTGACCATCCCCAGCGAGACCGCGGGCGGCTCGATGCCCGCTGCCGACGCCGACAGCACGGCATCCCCCGCCGGCGGCAATTCCTTCGCCAGCTCCAGCCCGGGCAGCGAAGCCTGCTCGAGTTCCAATAAGGTCAGCCCGCTGTAGCGGTCGATCACACGCGGCTGTGCCACAGCCTGCCCGCCATCGGGCAGCGTGATGCGAAACCGTGCAGCGGCCGGCGCCGCCGCACACGTGACCACCAACCGCTCGGCCACAGCAACTCCCGTACAGACCGCGATTTCGGCCACAGCCCCGCTAGACTCTCCTGCGGCACGAGCGGCCAGGGGGCCTTGGCCGTTGCGTTCGGCTGGCGGCTCTTCTCCTGCCAGATCGTCGCTAGGCGAGGCGATACGCACTGTGACGGTTGCCGCGGCCAGACGCCGCACGGCATTGCTCACTTGCCCCCCAGCCGCAAGCAGGGCCCGCGCCTGCGCGCCTGCCGCTTGCGCTGGGACGTCCGTCGGCGGGGATGGTACTGCCTGTCCCTCAGCCGGACGAGCCCCCGCGTGCAGCACCCACATCGCCACGAGGCAACACGACAACACGCACCGGATCGGCCCTCTGCACGGAAGGGCACTACGCCGTCGCGGCCTAGCATTCCCAGACGGGGGGACCGGCCCCCTGCGTGGCAGGGCAAAGCCAGGCAGCGCCCAGCGCGGCGCGCCTCTCCGTGCATCGCAGCGGCACACGGCCCACGGCTTTCTCGGCGGTAGTTGGCGGCTCATCGGAGAGGACGGGACATAGATGAAAGACCCAAGCAGACGCCGCTAGCGCGACAGGAATGCGACCCTACAAATCGAGCGTGCCTCCGGGCGTGCTCACGTGATTCAGGAGATCCAGCACTGCCTCCTGCTCGGGCCCGCTGAGCGACTCAAAAAGATGCGCGGGCATCTCGAAGCGCGTTTCAGGCGGAGCCACACGCTCCGGCGAGGCGATCGCGGCGGGGGGTGCAGGGGCTCCGCGGGTGGTTAGCAGCGGTTCAGCATGTGCGGCATCTAGCCTGGCTGACGCGCTGTGCGGGCCCAGCCGTTTCCCGCCGGCAGCCTCGGCACGCGGCTGGCGAGCTGTTCGATTGCTTGCCGTGTCGGGCGTGCAAAATTGCCAGACACCTGCAAGCACGGCCAGTGTCAAGCAGCTTGCCAGGGCTCGCAGCCCCACCTTTTGCGGGCACCCGGAAAGCGGCCCAGCAGCGCGGCCCGTCTCCCAGCCGGCCAAGCCCATTTGATCCTCCCTGCCGGCCAATCCCACATGATCCTCCGTACCAGCCCCGGCAGCCACCCAGCGTGGTGTGGCACAGGCGGGATACGTGGCGGCGAGATCCTCGGCCTGCCGAGCAAGCTGCTGGCCGAGTGCCTCCAGCTCTGGAGCAAGCTGGCAAGATTCCCGCGTCTCGACAGACTCGCGGCGTGCTGCCAGACACAAGCGTTGCAGCCTAGACCACACGGCTTATCCCTCCCTGCTCAGGCTGGGCTGCCAGACCGGCTGCGGGCCGGGCAGGGCCGGCTGCTTCCGGCCGCCCGCGCGGCTCGCCGGACTGGGTCTCCGCGGCCTTCGCCGCCAGGGCACGCAAGCCCAGCAGACCGTGGTGGATGCGGGACTTGACCGTACCCACGGGACAGCCGACCACCTCGGCAATCTCTTCGTACTTGAGTTCCGCGGCAAAGCGTAAGACCAGCGCCACTCGCTGGGGATCGGGAAGCTGCTCCACCAGGGCCCACAGGCTGTTGCGCCACTCGGCCGCCTCCAGGCATGCCTCGGGGCCTGCGGCCGAGCCCTGCTGCCCAGCCGCCTGCTCTGAGAGAAGACGCAGTGCTTTCTGCCGGTTGGTACGAGATCGTCGCATTCGCCGCTCGAGGTTGAGCAAGACCCCATACAGCCACGTGTACAGACTGCTCCGGCCTGCAAAGCCGCTGCCATCTCGGGCCAGCACCAGAAAGGTCTCTTGTGCCAGGTCGTCGGCATCCCAGGGGTTGCCGCAGAGGATGAGCGCCGCCCGATGGATGCGGGCAAAATACAAGTCGGCAGCTTGCTGAACTTCTTCGGGCTTCACGCTCGCCGTCCAGCGGAACCATCTGGCCTCCGGTCTCATCACCGCATGGGGAGCCCTGAGAGGCACTAGCCGTTCAGTTTAACCGCTGCGGCCGATGGAGCCACCTAGTTTGTCGCCCCAACAGGCGGAAAGGTTCAAATAAGCTACGTGTACGGGCGTGGGGAGCCCTGTGCCATCGGCCCCTCACCCGCCCCTCCGGGCGGTTGGCGTTCGTGAGCGTGCAGGAAGCCGGCACACCAGGAGGCGCCGCGCAGTCGCACCCCCCTGGCGCATCGAATGCCCCCAACGCTCACGCTGCCTATTCTTCTTCCGCCCGCGTGCCACGATGAGCGGCCCGCCGCCGGACCAGCCGCTGGCGGACGATGCTGGCCAAATTCAACATCACCATCACCAGCACGGGGGCGGCAATCGTCAACACCACATACAACGGCAGGTGCGAAGGGCCGTGCCGGGGCTGCGACTCCCTCAGCAGCCCGCCCAGCACCCACGCCACGATGGTAAATAGCACCATGGCGGCCAGCAGTGTGCTCAGGCGAAACTGCACGCGCAACCGCCGTCGCGGGGCGAAGGGATCGGTCGGTGCGCGTCCAGGTCCGCTCATCATGCTCACAACTTCTGAATACGCGAAACCAACTCCTCTTGCGTCCACTGGTCGCGGGCAATCGGCAACAACAGATAACACGCGGGCTCCGAGCAGCAATCCAGGATGATCTGATGCGGATTCGGCACCATGTACCCTTCGGGACACGGCTCGTGCCCACAGATCAGCACGCGCGCCCGCACGCTGCGAGCAAAGGCGCGGGCGTTTTCTTCGCGGTAATCGCGGCCCCAGACAAGCTGGAACACGGGGCCATGCTCGCGCAGGTCGGCAACGTCGAGGGTGCGCTGGAAAATGCCCACGTCGAAGCCGCGTGCGTCTGTCCGCTCCGGCAGGCTATGGCAGACGAACAGGCCGCCGGGCAGCCGAACTGCCAGCGGGCAGGAGCGGATGAAGCCGTGCATGGCCCGCCGCACCTCCTCGGCCGATGCGCCATAGGTGTATTGCATGCCCATGCGGAACATGAGATTGAGCATCTTGCCTGCTTTGAGGATCGGGTAATCTGTCAGTTCCGCCAGTTCGTGATTGGAGAGCAGAAAGTGGACGCGTTCGGGGAAGGTCGCCTTGAGCTGCGCCACGTCCTCCAGCAGCGTGTGCGACATGCAGCCGCCGTTGGCGTAGGTGGGGCCGCCGTGGCACACCTCTTGCAGGATGAGATGGCGGCGCGGATGGTCGGGGAGCGCCGCCAGGCGCCTGATGGCGTTGAAATTACGGCGGTGGCCATGCAGATCGGCGGTGATGAGGATTTCATCGCCGTCATCGGGAGAGAGTTCCACCACATTTCCCAGGCGTGCAGCCGTCTCTTCGTTGGCTTCGGCGGCGCGCTGGTAGTTGGCAATGACCTGAGCGACGTATTGCTGCGTAGCGGGCATGAAGCGACCTGAGTGATCTTGGCCCTAGAGTAGGCGTTGCCGGGCTGTACCTCCATTCTAACGCCAAATGCCGGCCATGGCGGATCAACACCGGCAGTGTGGGCGAAGGCAGTGGTACCTCGCATCGTGGTGTGCCGGCATGGCAATGACACAGGCCGCCTGTTGCAGTCTTGTGTTCGGACCGCGAGCGAAGATGAACGAATGTGCAGCCGTTCGCGGCCCGAACGGGCGGCGGCCGCAAGGGGCGAGCGACGCGCGGCGATGGCGCTCTGGTGAGTGGCGTGGCTGCGCAGTGCCCACGTGCGTGCCCCGCCACGTTCAGGGGAGAAGCGGGGTAGAGAGGATCAAAGCAGCAGCTCGCGCACCACGCGGGCGGGCCGCTGGTCGATGAGGCGCTGGACGCGGCCGTTGCTCACGTAGGTCAAGCGAGCATGGTCCAGACCCAGCAGGTGCAGCAGGGTGGCCTGGAAGTCGTTCGGCGTGACGACGTTTTCCACCGCGCGGTGGCCGACCTCGTCGGTTGCGCCATAGGTGAGGCCGCCGCGGATGCCGCCGCCGGCGAGCCAGATGGAGAAGCCCTGGCCGTTATGGTCGCGGCCAGCTTGCTCGTTCAGCTCGCCCTCGCAGACGGGCAGGCGGCCGATTTCTCCGCCCCAGTGGACGATCGTGGTGTCGAGCAGGCCGCGTTGCTTGAGGTCCTGCACGAGGGCCGCCGCGGGCTGGTCCGTGCGCCGGCAGATGGCGGGCAATGTCTGGCGGATATGGTTGTGGTTGTCCCAGGGTTGGCCGCCCAGGAAGATCTGCACGAATCGCACCCCGCGTTCGACGAGCCGGCGGGCCAGCAGGCAGCGGGCGCCATATTCCCGCGTCTCGTCGCGATCGAGGCCGTACAGGCGATGGATATGCTCGGGCTCTTGATGGAGGTCGAGCGCCTCGGCGGCGGCGGTTTGCATGGCCGCGGCCAGTTCGTAGGTGGCGATGCGGGCTTCCAGCTCGGCTTCCTCGGCGTGCCGTTGCTGGTAGCGGCGGTTGAGCTGCTCCAGCAGGGCGAGGTTCTGGGCTTGCAGCGTGCCCTTGAGGTGTGCGGGCGGTTCGAGGTTGAGAATCCTCGGTTCCTGCGGGCGGAGGACGGTCCCTTGGTACAGGGGGGGGAGGAAGCCGCTGCTCCAGTTGTGGGTACCGTCCACGGGGTGTCCGGCGGGGTCGGAGAGGACCAGGTAGGCGGGCAGGTTCTGTGCCTCGCTGCCGAGTGCATAGACGATCCAGCTTCCCAGGGTGGGGCGGCCCGTGACGCCGGCCAGACCGCCGTGGAAGAAGCGGATGGATACCTCATGGCCGTTATGGCCGGTGTGCATGGAGCGGATCACGCACACGTCGTCCACGATCCGGCTCAGATGGGGCAGCAGTTCGCTGACTTCGGTGCCGCAGTTGCCGTGCGGCCGGAAGGTCCAGGGGGAGCCGAACAGCTTCTTGCTGGCGCGATTGACGAAGCTGTAAACCACCTCGCCTCCGTAATCGGTGCCGGAATGCCTGGTCAGTTCGGGCTTGGGGTCCAGCAGATCGAGGTGCGACGGCCCGCCATGCATGAACAGCGAGATCACGGCCCGCGCCCTGGGCGGGAAGTGCGGGGGACGCACTTTCAGGTCCAGCGGCAGGTTGTCTTCTGGCTTGGCGCTGGGTTCGGCCAGCAAGCCATCTTGCTGAAGGAGTTGTGCGAGGGCCAGGGCGCCCAGTCCCCAGCCGGAGCGGGCCAACCATTCGCGGCGTGTAAGGGGGATGCTGCTAGTCGACATACAAGAACTCGTGCGAGGCGAACAATTGCTGGCAAAGGTTGGTGAGGGCGGCTAGTTCGGGCTCGGCATGTCCCGAGGCCTGGAGCATCGCCTCCTGCCGATTCAGGAATTCCGTGGCCAGGTGCAGCTCGTCTTCGGCAGGGGGACGTTGGTAGGCGATCTGCCAGGCGTGGCGGATCCGCGCGGAGCGGTCGGGCTGGCTGTAGACGCGTTCGGCAAACAGGCGCGCGTGCTTGAGCACGAAGTCGTTGTTCATCAGCATCAATGCCTGGCTGGCGGTGGTGCTGGGCACGCGGCACTCGCAGTGCAGCACATCGCTGGGCTGGTCGAACACTGCCAGCAGCGAGACGGGCCGGCTGCGGCGGACTTCGAGGTAGATGCTGCGGCGGGGAAGGTCGTCCTTGACGATCACCTGACCCACCGCGTCGAGTTCAACGGGCACGGGCGGGCCATACATGGTTCGGTCCAGCCGGCCCGCCGCCTCCAGGATGCGGTCGCGGAGCACCTCGGCCTCCAGGCGTCTGATGGGGAAGCGGCCCAGCAGGCGATTCTGGGTGTCATGGCTGGCGGTCCGCGGCACAGACGACTGGCGGTACACCGCCGAGCACATGATCAGCTTGTGCATCCGTTTCAAGCTCCATCCCTGCCGTACCAGTTCGTCTGCCAGCCAGTCGAGCAGTTCGGGATGGCTGGGCCGGCTGCCCAGCATGCCGAAATCTCCAGGCGTGTCCACGATGCCTCGGCCGAAGTGGTGCATCCAGATGCGATTGGCAAGCACGCGGCCCACTAGGGGGTGCCGACCGCTGGTCCAGTGGCGTGCCAGGGCCAGCCGCCGGCCGGAACTGGCCGCGGCCAGGGGCGCATCAGGAATCTCGAACCGCGCCCCTTCCGGCGCACAGATGGTCAGATCCCCCGCCTGGACCTGTTGGCGCCGCAGCCGATGGTCGCCGCGGTAGAAAACATGTGTGGCCGGCCGAACGCCGGGCTGCTCGCAAAGCAGACTGACAAAGTCTTCGACAGGACGTTCGGCCGCCTTGGCGGCGATCCGCGCCATGTCGGCCTTGAGTTCATCTGCCGCGGCCTGATTGTACTGGTAGAGCACGCCGGGCGTGATGTTCAGGTTGGGGTGCCCGGCGAGCAAGGCCCGCTGTTGCTCGCTGCGCTGCTCCGCGGGAGTCTGCAACGCCTGCCGCAATTCGCTGCGCTGCGGTTCCGGGTATTTCTCCAGTTCCTTTTCCAGCGCCTCAGCGACCAGCCGCGCTTGCTTGGCATTGTACTCGGCTTGCAGGGCTGCCACGGCTTCTGCCACCAGGGCGGCCTGCTGGCGATCGGCATCGGTATACAGAGAAAGCAGGCGCTGAGATGGCAGCCGCCAGTGCGACGGGTCGAAGGCAGGCTCGAACGCTGCGCGCAGGCGATAATAATCGACCTGCGGAACAGGGTCGTAGCGATGGTCGTGGCACTGCGCACACCCCACCGTAAGGCCCAACAGCGCGCTGGACAGTACCTTGATCGCATCGGCCACCACCTGCTGCGCCGCCGCTTCATCCACGCGGCCGCCTGCGGTGCCGTCCGGCACCATCCGCAAGAAGCCCGTGGCCGCCAGAATGTCAACTTGCTCCGGCGTCAGATTCGACCAGGGCTGCGGGACCAGCTCGTCCCCAGCAAGCTGCTCGGTGATGAACCGATCCAGCGGCCGGTCCGCATTGAGCGCACGAATCACATAATCTCGGTACTTGTAAGCGTAGGGCCGTGGCGTGTCCTCGCTGCCGTTCCCCTCCGAATCGGCGTAGCCCGCCACGTCCAGCCAATGCCGGGCCCAACGCTCCCCGTAATGGGGAGAGGCCAGCAGCCGGTCCAGCATGGCCTCGTACGCATCGGGAGCTGGGTCGTGCAAGAACGCCTCGATCTCTTCCGGCGTCGGCGGCAGGCCCAGCAGGTCGAACGAAGCCCGCCGCAACAAGGTCAGGCGATCCGCCTCCGGCGCCATGCTCAGCCCTTCCGCACGCAGACGGGCAAGAATGAAGGCGTCGATGGGCGTGCGTACCACATCCGGCTGGCCAGGCACCGGTGGTCCGCTGCCGGGGGCAGGTGCCGGAACCGTGTTCTCGAGCTGCGGCAGCTCAGGGCGCCGGATCGGCTGAAACGCCCAAAAAGCCCTCTCCTCCGGAGTGATGTCGATACCCGGCGGCAGAGACTCCGGCTCGTCCCGCAGCGTGGGAGCCTGATGGGCAATCCAGGCCTCGATCACGGCGATCTGCTCCGGCGGCACCTTCTTCTTGGTGGGCGGCATTTCCCCCGCCCTGAGGCGCGCCAACAGCAGGCTCTCCTCGGGCGAGCCGGGAACGATGGCCGGGCCGCTGTCTCCGCCGGAGACCGCAAATCGCCGCAGGCGCAGGTCCAGCCCGCCTGATAGTTCCTCGCCCGATCCGTGGCAATCGAGGCACCAGGCTTTGAAGATGGGCCGTACGTCGCGCTCAAATACCGGCGGGCCGTCTGCCGCCACCGCCGCCTGCGCCCGCAAACCAACAGTCAGCATCACAGCCGCCAGGAGCCACAAGCAGCAAAGCAAAGGGGCGGGACGCAATGCAGGGCGCTCCAGCACTGGAGTAAGCGGCCATCTCTGCCGCAGGCGGGTACAGGTTAGGGGGAACCGTATTGTATCAAACGCCGTTGATGCGACCAAGTGCAAGCGAAGCAAAACCAAGCCCCCCCCCTTTGCAAAGGGGGGAAACCAAGCCCCCTTTGCGAACAGCGAAAACCAAGCCCCCCCTTTGCAAAGCGGGGGGCTGGCGTAGCGCCCGCAGCCCCCGCTCGCCACGCCTTCGCATGCCGCAGCCTGGGAACCAGACACAACGGACGCGCGTTGCCAGCCCAGTCGCGCAGTACAATGCAGCCTGCTCTGCTTCTAGAGGCTCATGCCATGATGTCGGACGACGCTGAACCGCACCCGAGCCAGTGCTCGAATCCCCTTTCTTCCGGGGCCCACGGTGAGCTGCTGGCGGGCCGCTACGAACTAGCCGAGCAAATCGGCTCGGGCGGCATGGGCGTGGTCCGCCGCGCACGCGACACGCTCTTCGACCCAGACGTGGCCATCAAGTTGCTCAAGCCCGGGGTGCCGGCCGATGCGCCTGCCGCCGTGCGCTTCCGCGTCGAGGCCGCCATCACCGGCCAGTTGCAGCACCCGGGCATCCCGCCCGCCTACGAACTGGGCACGCTCTCCAACGGCCAGCCGTTTTCGGCCATGAAGCTCGTCAAGGGCGACACGCTGCGCGAGTTGCTCTAGCAGCGGCGAACGCCGCCGACGCGCTCCGCGCGCGCGACGCCAAGGCCACGGCCCTGAAGGCCGAGGAGCAGGCCAGGCGGCTGGCAGACCAGCGGCGGGTCGAGGCGGAGACCAACCTGGGCTATGCACGCAAGGCGAACGAGATCCTCGGTTCGGTGTTCACCGGGCTGGATTTACGGGGTAGCCGTGTGGAGCGGGTCGGGTTCGCGTGGGAGAGGGGAAAAGTATCCGAACTGTAACGAACGCTCGGGTTCAGGCGCGTTGCGGAGCGCCAGCGCCGCAACGTCGCCTGCAACCCGTTGTTATGCGACAACGTAGCATCCGACACGCTTGGGGTGGTCTCGCACCAAAGCACTTGCCGATACGCCGCGCAATGCCCAGAGAACGGCGAGGTCTCCCCCAGCTACGAATGTAAAAACCATCCCGAAGGCTGCCCATACTGGCTGATTGAAAGCCAGGCCGATGAGGAATGGTAGTAGCCCAATCGCCAGCAGCGGCATTACCGTGCCCCACCGATAGGCTCGTGCGGGGAGTGAGGTCGTGACATGGGCGTATGGTGTAAATGTCTTCGGTTGAAAGCCGAACGTTATGTGCCGCCAAGGCACGCGTCCCGCCAGTTTCCACGTCAGACCGTGTACGAACTCATGCGTGAGTAGACCGCCAATGAACAAGAGCACGCCAGTGCGAAGAGTCAGCACGACATCAAGTCCATCCCACAATGCTGCTCGCCCCCACAATATCGAGAAGATTACCCATTCCGCTAGAACAAGCGGTCCCGCCAGCAGGAAGAGCAGCAGCAATGCTCGCTCTGCCGAGATCGAGCGATCCAACTCGGGATGCGATGGCGAAAGTTCATCCGGCTGCCGATCCTTCATTCTGCGGGTGCTTCTCGAGAATCGGATGTCGCCTGGTATCGTGCGAAGTCCCGCCGTTGCAGGCGCTCGAGGAACACAAGCGCCAGGACTGGCAGCATCAAGTAGTAGGCGACCCAGACCGGGTAAGATTTCTTGAGCGCAACGTAGGGCTCGAAATGGAAAGCCGTGAGAAGATTATTTGCAATCAACAGCAAGCTCCACACGATGAGCGTGCGAGGAACAATGTAGCCGAAGACGTAAGCGAGCACGCGGCCTGTACGGGCCGCTAGGGTTGGGTTGGCACGCGGATCGAAGTAATGTCGCTTGAACGCGTCAAGGCTGAGTCCCAACGTCTGCGGGAAGTTATCGAGGGGCCGGAAAAGGTAGCAATAGTTTAATGCTGTCGACAGTGCGAGCACCACGGCAGCGGCAACAATCAAGGTCGGCCAACCTCCGGCAGCGAAGGGATTCATCTCGCGTGAGAGATCGGGGGTGACCAAGTGGGTGCTGAGACCATCACCAAGGCGAGTAAGAATCACCAAACCCGTCGTCAACAGGAACTCTGCTTGGATGCGCATTGCCTCTCCTAAGCCGCATAACGCTCAGCATCAGCGGCGGCGGAACGCCGTCCGCTGCATGCCGTTGTTAGGCGGGCTACATCGCTCGGTAGCTGTGGTCCACGAAGCGATTCCAGCCTTTTTTTGTTCTGGACTCCACGACCCAGCGGAAACCGCCCCCCTCCTCCGGCCAGTACGCCATTCGCGCTCGGCCGGCCGGCATGTCTGCCTCGAAGCCGACGGCCTCCGGATGGAGGTCGGTCACGTTGGCCGCGACCCCCTGCGACCGCTTGCCGTCCGACGTGAAGGACCAGAAACACACTTCCCCCTCATCACCGACGCCAATCAAAGCGACTTCCTCATAGGCTCGACTCGATGCCTTGGGGCCGAACTCCCAACGCGCCGTGAGCCTCAGGTAGTGGCCGCCCAGGATGGGTTCGAATACCCGCTGGCAACGAACCGGCCCCATATTGGACTCGGCTTCGGCCACCCAACTCCCGTGCAAGGGCTGGAATGGCCCAAGTTTGCCGCGTCCCTTCTTCCACAGCTTCGCCATGCGTAGTTCCTCCTGCCGTCTAACGGTCGCGTTCACCTGCACGCGGAGCGCAGCGAAGCGTGTCAGGTGCAACGCGGGGTTAGCCCGCCTCTGGTAACGTTTCGCCAATAGCTTGCCCAAACGCGCGCACCGCCTGGTTGTAGGCCTCGGGCTGGTCAAGGTTGCAGGCGTGACCTGCACCCGATACGAGTTGCACTCGCCCGTGCCGCATCACTGAGACGAATTTCGCCTCACCTCGGCGCGATGCCTTATCGTTCTCGCCATTGAGTATCAAACAAGGTCCGGGATATCTGGCCAGCAGGACTGTGTAGTCCTTACCAGCCATTTCCGAAAACGATGGGCCGAGTGCTTCAGGATATACGCCAGCCTGCAATTGGGCCTCGGCGACATCGGCCAGCGCCAGCGGGAACATCCGCCGTGTTTTTTCTGCCGCCTGAGTGCGGCTCTGCTTTAGCCAGCCACGCTGCATTAATTCGCTTACAATCTTGAGATACAGACCCAGCACGCCATCGAAATTGAGGCTACAGCCTGATAGCACCAGGCCCCTCACCAAATCTGGATGACGATGCGCCAACTCGATTGCGACATAGCCGCCGAGTGAGAGGCCGACGACGAGTGCATGGCCCTGCACCTCGTCTCGGATGAGCTCGGCGAGAGTTTGTACGGCGGCGGCAAAGGTGAAGGGCATGTGCGCCAGTGCGCCATGCCCGGGCAAGTCGGGCGCGATCACCCGATAGACATCCGAAAGGCCACGCAATTGTGGCAGCCACATCTTGCGCGTGACAACGGAGCCATGCACCAACACGATCGCCGGCGCATTCATTGGCCCAGCCGCATCGAAGAGGGGTTCGGTCCGCGCACCTTGGTTCATCAGTGAGTGTTCCCTTCTTGAGAGATTGGCCCTCGGCAGAGCGGGCTAACGGCTGGCGGATGAGCCGTCGAGCAAAGCGAGATCGGCTCTATCCTCAGGTTAGACGGCGTCTTCTGGCGCGT
>JAIMBC010000096.1 GCA_023511675.1 Pirellulales bacterium | reverse complement strand
GCGCGTGTGGTGCAACTGCTCCCACGTAACGCGCTTGGCGGTGGTCGGCTTGGGCCTGTGCGTTGGGAAGGGCTCGGGTGCAGCAGCTTCTGGGTTTGTGGTTGGCCGGCTCGGCACGCTCGACTTTGCGGCTGATTGGCGCATATGTTTTCACCAGGCTGCGTCTGACGGCATGCGCCGGTGGCGGCTGATAGAGGCAGGCGCCTTGACGCTTGCGCGCTGGACTGGCGCGGCCTGCGGCTGAGGCCATGCGTCGCCGCGTGGCAGGCTGCACCTGCTTGGCAATGGGGCCAGCAAAGGTTAGCCTGAAGCGCTCCACACCGGCACCGTGGAGGGGTATCTCGCGAACCAAGCACAGGAAGGGGGTCATGGTCGACCCACAAACGGTAGCCGACTTGCTGGCAGAAACAGCGTTCGCCAGCCACTTCTCTCCGCACGTGGTACAGGCACTGGCTGGGCTGGCTGAAGAGACGGTTCTGCCCAGCGGCGCCTACCTGTTTCGCGAGGGGGAGGTGCATCACCGGGTGTATCTGGTGTGCCTGGGCAGGCTGGGCCTGGAGATGCACGTGCCCGGCCGCGGCAGCGTGCGGATTCTTACCCTGGAAAGCGGAGATCTGGCTGCATGGTCGGCCTTGCTGGGCGAGGGGCTGATGACGGCCTCTGCCGTGGCCCTGGAGTCATCGCGACTGCTGGGGTTTGATGGCCCTCGGCTGCAAGCCGCCTGTGCGGCCGACGCGCAGCTCGGCTACGAAATCATGCACGGTCTGGCCAAGGCACTGGCACGTCGATTGGTGGCGACCCGGTTGCAGCTTCTCGACCTGTACGTGCAGCAGGCGCCGCAGTTCGAGGTGCGTCGTGGTTGATCAGGCAACGGCCGACGAACAGTACCTCGCCAAGGCGGACTTTCAGGTCCTGCTCGATCTTCTGGCAGGCGAGGGATACGAGGTGATCGGCCCGACGCTTGGCGAGGGGGCGATTGTTTACGGCCCGCTGCGCAGCGTGGCCGATCTGCCGCGCGGCTGGACCGATGAGCAGGAGGCCGGGCACTATCGCTTGGTCCGCCGCAACGACGAGGCCTGGTTCGGCTTTGTCGTGGGCCCCCAATCGTGGAAACAGTATCTCTTCCCGCCTCGGACACGCTTGCTGACCGCCAAATGCGAGCACGGCACGTGGAAGATGCAGCCAGCCGAGGAGCCCGTGCCGAAGTACGCCTTCCTGGGTGTGCGTGCCTGCGAACTCGCCGCTCTCGACGTGCAGGATCGCGTGTTCATGCACAGCGCGTTTCCCGATCCCCATTACGTGCAACGGCGCCAGCAAGCCCTTGTGATCGCTGTCAACTGCACCCAGGCTGCCCCCACCTGCTTCTGTACCTCCATGGCCACGGGACCGCGCTGCCGGCAAGGCTTCGACCTGGCGCTCACCGAACTGGCCGAAGGCTTCGTCCTGGAAATCGGCTCCCCCCGCGGCCGCGAACTGGCTGCCCGATTGCCGTTAGCCCCAGCCAGCGAACAGCAATGCCGCGACGCCGCGGATGCCCGCGCCCAGGCAGAACAGCAGATCACCCGCCACCTGGCAACCGCCGGCCTGCGGGAGTTGCTGCTTTCGAACCTGAACCACCCGCACTGGGACGAGGTGGCTGCCCGCTGCCTGTCCTGCGCCAATTGCACCATGGTCTGCCCCACATGCTTCTGCAGCTCAGTGGAAGAGGTGTCGGACCTGTTGGGGGAACAGATTGCACGAGAGCGGGTGTGGGACTCCTGTTTTAACCCGCAGTTCAGCTACGTTCATGGCGGGCTGGTAAGGCACAACATCCGCTCGCGCTATCGGCAATGGCTGACACACAAGCTGGCCACGTGGCATGATCAGTTCGGCACCAGCGGCTGCGTGGGTTGCGGGCGGTGCATAAGCTGGTGCCCGGTGGGGATCGATTTGACGCAAGAGGTGGCAGGGTTTCGCGCGGCGGCGGATCGGGCCCTGTTCGATCGGCGGCCGGGGGCCGGCGAACATGCTGCGAGCGTCTCGGGCCAGGGCCGGGGTCCCTCAGGGCTATCGGCCAGCCGCCCGTTCTTGCAGCAACCGCGGGGGGAGGCCGGCCGGCCGCTTCCAGACGAAGCGCCGGAGCTGGGCCAGAGCGATGCGCCGGGATCCGAATCGCCGCGCTCCACGGAGGGACGCTGATGACGCCGTCGGCCCCGTTTGTCGATCCCTGGCAGATCCACCCGGTGCAGATCGTGGAGGCAGTGCCGGAAAGCGAAGGTGTGACCACCTATCGGCTGCGCTACTGCGGGGGAGGCGGCAAGGCCGACTACGCCTTTCAACCGGGCCAGTTCAACATGCTGTATGTGCCAGGCGCAGGAGAGATGGCCATCAGCATGAGCGGCGAGGATCGCCAGGCCGAGGGCTGGCTCCATACGGTGCGGCTGGCGGGAGTGGTCACCCACGCCATGTCGCGGCTGGGGGTCGGAGGCGTACTGGGCATGCGAGGCCCCTTTGGCAAGCCGTGGCCCTTGGATAATGCACAGGGGTGCGACGTGATCGTGGTCGCCGGCGGCATCGGTCTGGCCCCGCTGCGGCCAGCCCTCCAGCAGCTCTCTGCACAGCGCAGTGCTTACGGACGGCTGGCGCTGCTGTATGGAGCGCGCACGCCAAGCGGGCTGCTCTACCGCAACGATTATGCCACCTGGCAGGATGCGGGCTGGCAGGTAGAGCTGACGGTCGACCGCCACGAGCCCGGCTGGACGGGCCGCGTGGGCGTGGTGCCGCAGTTGTTCGACCGTCTGCGCGGGCTGAATACGGGCCGGACCGTCGTTTTCATTTGCGGCCCGGAGGTGATGATCCTGTTCGCTGCCCGTGCGGCCCTGGCTCGCGGCATACCGCCGCAGCAGATCTGGGTGTCTCTGGAACGGCACATGCAGTGCGGCGTGGGCATGTGCGGCCACTGCCAGCTTGGTCCGCTGTTGCTCTGCCGAGACGGGCCGGTGGTGCGGTACGACCACGCTGAGCGCTGGCTGCAGGTGGAGGGGTTGTGATGGGCCGGCCGCGACTCGCCGTGTTCAAGTTTGCCTCGTGCGACGGCTGCCAGCTTACGGTGCTTTCTCTTGAAGATGAGCTGCTGCAACTGGCAGAGGCCGTGGACATTTGCTATTTCCTCGAGGCGAGCAGCCGCATGGAGCCCGGACCGTACGACGTGGCCCTGGTGGAAGGTTCGGTGAGCACCGAGGAGGATCTGCAACGGATTCTGGAGATTCGGCAGAACTCGAGGTACTTGGTGACCATCGGCGCCTGCGCCACGGCGGGGGGCATCCAGGCGTTGCGGAATTGGGGGGATCACGCGGAGTTCCTGCGCTGCGTTTATGCCAAACCGGAGTACATTCGCAGCCTGGCGCACTCCACCCCCATTGCCGCACACGTGCCGGTGGACTTTGAGCTGCGCGGCTGCCCGATCAGCAAGCAGCAGCTTTTGGAGGTGCTGGCGGCGCTGCTGGCGGGACGCAGACCGAAGACCCCCGAGCATGCCGTCTGCCTCGAGTGCAAGCGGCGGCTGGCCGTTTGTGTGGCCGTGGCGCGGGGCGTTCCCTGCCTGGGGCCGGTGACGCAGGCGGGTTGCGGCGCCCTCTGCCCCGCCTTTGGCAGGGGTTGCTACGGCTGCTTCGGCCCTGCGGCCCAGCCCAATCTGGCGGGGCTGACGAACCACCTGCAAGCCGCCGGCATGGCGCCGCGCAGGCTGGTGAGTGGTCTGCGGCTTTTCAACGCGGCCGCGCCTGCCTTCCAGCAGGAGAGCGACCGGCTGGCTGCGTTGGAGGAGGCAGAGCGATGACGGATCGCCGCGTCATCGAGGTGCCGGCCCTCACGCGCGTGGAGGGCGAAGGCGGCCTGAAAGTGGTCCTGCACGACGGCCAGGTGGACGACGTGCAACTGAACATCTATGAGCCGCCGCGGCTGTTCGAGGCGCTGCTGCGAGGACGGCCGCTGGACGACGTGCCCGATATCACCGCGCGGATTTGCGGCATCTGCCCCGTTGCCTACCAGATGAGTTCGGTACACGCGCTGGAAGCAGCGCTGGGCCTGCGAATGACCCCAGAGCTGCGGTCCCTGCGGCGTTTGCTGTATTGTGGAGAATGGATCGAGAGCCACGCGTTGCACATCCATCTGTTGCACGCACCGGACTTCCTGGGCTACGAGAGCGGCCTGGCCATGGCCGCCGATCATCCCGAGGCGGTGGCGCGGGGCCTCGCCCTGCGCAAGCTGGGCAACCGGCTGCTGGAAGCGCTGGGGGGGCGGGCAGTGCATCCCGTTAGCGTGGCGGTGGGCGGGTTCTACGGGCTGCCACGCGCCGACGTGGTGCAGGCACTCGTCGCCGACTTTGCCCAGGGCCTGGAGCTGGCTTGCGATGCAGCCCGCTGGGTGGCGAGCTTCTCTTTCCCGGATTTCGACCGCAGTTACGAGATGGTGGCCCTGGTTCATCCGGACGAGTACGCCATGAACGAGGGCGAGCTGCGTTCAACGGCGGGTCTGGCCTGCCCCGTCACGGAGTTTGAGCAGCGCTTTGAAGAATACCAGGTGCCCCACTCCACGGCTCTGCAAGCGCGCCGGCGCGAGACGGGCACCTGTTACCTGGTGGGACCGTTGGCCCGGGTCGCCCTGAGCCGCGAGCGGCTGGCACCGCGTGCGCGTGCCCTGGCGGACGAGTTGCTGCCTGAGCCGGCCACAAACGTCTTTCGAGGCATTGTGGCCCGCGCCGTGGAAGTGGTACATGCGTTTGAAGAAGCGTTGGAGCTGTTGAGGCACTATCGGCCAGTATGGCCGCCGCGCGTGCCGTGGCAGCCGCGGGAGGGGACCGGCTGTGCTGCCACCGAGGCGCCGCGGGGTACGCTCTACCATCGCTACCGTGTCTCGGCAGATGGCACCGTGGCCGAGGCGCGGATTGTGCCCCCTACGTCGCAGAATCAGGCGCAGATCGAAGACGATCTGCGCGCCTGGCTGCCCAGGGTGCTCCCCGCCGGCGAGCAGCGTGCGGCACTCGATTGCGAGCGCCTGGTACGTAGCTACGATCCGTGCATTAGCTGTGCTGCCCACTTCTTGCGCGTAACGTGGGAGAGTGTCTAATGCCAGCTCACCAGCATCGAGCAGCTAGCTCGCAGCAGAGCCTTGGCTCCGCCAAGGGCGCCGCGTCGGCCGCCACGTTACTGGTGGGCCTGGGCAGCCCGCACGCAGACGATGCGGTGGGCTGGTGCGTGGCCGGCGCGGTGGCCGCAGCACTGGAGCGGCACACAAACTTACCACAGAGACGCGCGTTAACCGTGCGGCAGGCCCGTGTTCCACTTGAACTGCTGCACTGGTGCGGGGGGGCATCGAGGCTGGTGATTGTGGATGCCTGCGTACCACTGGCGACGGATGCAACAGGCAGCCAGCCGCTGCCGGGAACGTATCAGGCATGGCGGTGGCCGGCCCTTCCCGCTTGCCGCCTGCGACCTGCAACCAGCCACGATCTGGGCCTGGCAGAGACGCTGGCACTGGGCAGCACACTTGGCGTGCTGCCGGAGGAGATCACCGTTTGGGGCGTGTGGATCGCCCCCGAACGGGTTCTGCCGCCCCCGGGCGGGGGAAACACGGTTACGCAAGCTCCGAGCCCTAACATGGCTCGCGTGACTGAGGCCGCGCTGAGCGGTGGGGCGCGCTTCGACCCTGCTGCTGCTACGCGGTCGTGGGCCTCTGTCACGGCAACCATCGACGGCATGGCGTGTGCGGCCACGGCCACGGGGTGCGCGGATGCCGACAGGCTGCGTGCCAAGCTGGCCTGCCAGCTTTCGCCCCCGCTGCGTGCGGCGCTTTCGGCGCTCGTCGCTGATGTGATGCGCGATTTGTTTGAGCAGGCCGCCTGGGTGGGGCATTCCCCTGGCGCACCGGCTGACTTGCCATCGCCTGACTTGCCATCATGAGGCCGCACAGAGAGTGGTCCCCGCCACGATGATTTCCCGCCTCGATCAGCCACCGCGAAATGTGCCATGGTTCCGCACTCTGCGGCAGTGCATGGTACCACGTGAGCGGTACCGCGGAAAAACGAGATGGCACAAGGCCCCTGGTGGCCGAGCCAGCAGCCTCGCCATGTGCAGGCTGTGCGCTTCTTCTCGGACGATGCAGCGATGCACGAGGTTTCCCTGGCACGCGCGTTAGTGCAACAGGTACGTGCCATTGCGGCCCAGCATCCCGGCTGTCATGTAACGGAGGTGCGTGTGTCTGTGGGACCGCTTTCTGGGGTGGAGCCTGCCTTGCTGGCCAGCGCGGCACAGAGGCTGTTTGCCGAGCACGGCCACCCCCAGGCCAGATTGGTAGTGCAATGGGTCGAGTTACTGGCAAGGTGCCGCTGTTGCGGACAGCAGTTCGAGGTGCCGGACCTGGTGCTGCGCTGCCCCGGGTGCGGTGCAGGCCAGGTGCAGGTGATGCGCGGAGACGCCCTGCGACTCGAAACCGTACAGCTTGCCGAAGCAGAACAGGCGGGAGCTGCCCCATGACAAGCCGTGTGATTGTTGTCGAGCGGGATGTTCAGTATCAGCCTCAACAGGCGGCGGCGGAGGTGCGCCGCCGCTGGGCCGCAGAGGGTACATTGGTGGTGAACCTGCTTTCCAGTCCAGGAGCCGGCAAGACCGCCCTGCTGGAGGCCACGGCTCGCCGACTCATGGGACAGGCCACCCTGGCTGTGCTGACAGGAGATCCAGCCACCGACCGAGACGCGCGGCGGCTGGCGCCGCTGGTGCCGGTGGTACAGCTTTGTACCACGGGAGCCTGCCACCTGGATTTGGCCATGGTCGAGCGAGGGAGCACCGCCTTGGGCCTGCAACCCGACTACCTATTCATCGAGAACGTGGGCAACCTGGTCTGCCCTGCTTCGTTCGATCTGGGAGAGCACCTGCGCGTCCTGTTGCTGAGCACAACGGAGGGAGATGACAAGCCCGCGAAGTATTCCAAGGCGTTTCGCACTAGCCATGCGCTGGTGGTAAGCAAGCTGGATCTGCTGCCGTATGTGCCCTTCTCGATCGAGGCAGCCGTGGCAGACGCGCGGAATATCCAGCCTGAGCTGGATGTGCTCCTGTTGTCAGCCCGCAGCGGCCAAGGGATGGATGCGTGGTGCCACTATCTCCAGCGCAAGCGGCAAGCACTCTTGCCGCAAATGGCGGCTGCGCCGCTAGCTTGGCCAATGGAAGCAGGAGAAAGCGCGGCGTCATGACCTCCATCCCCTCGCTCGAGCCGCTCGCCTGCCGCCGCCTGCTGTTGCGGGGACGCGTGCAAGGCGTGGGGCTGAGGCCGGCCGTGGCCCGCTGGGCCGCTTCGCTGGGTCTGGCCGGAGAGGTGCGTAACGAACCGGCCGGCGCATGCATCGAGGTCGAAGGGCCGGTAGCCAGCGTGACCCGCTTCACCACCGAACTGATCCATCACCTCCCACAGGCAGCCCGTATCGACAGCATCGACATCAGCTCCGCCCCTCTAAGAGGAAGGCGCCGTTTTTCCATCGCCCCCACCAGCCAGCATGGGGCCCTGGCCGCGCATGTGCCTCCAGACCGTGTGGCTTGCACTGCCTGCCTTCAAGAGGTGGCAGACCCTACACAGCGCCGGCATGCCTACCCCTTCACAAGCTGCACCGACTGCGGCCCCCGCTGGTCCATCATCACCAGTATGCCCTACGACCGGGCGGGCACCACGATGGCGGGTTTCACCATGTGCGACACCTGCCGACACGAGTACGACGATCCATCGGATCGCCGCTGCCATGCTCAGACGCTGGCGTGTGCCGCCTGCGGCCCGCGCCCGTGGTGCACCGACAGCATGGGCCGCGTGGCGGCCCATGACCAGGCTGCCATCGAGACCGCCTTGCGCGCCCTGGCGCAGGGCCATGTGGTGGCCCTGCGGGGCGTGGGGGGATATCAGTTGCTGGCCGATGCCGCCGACACTGCGGCCGTGGCCCGCCTGCGCCAGCGCAAATGCCGCCCGAGCAAGCCCCTGGCCGTGCTGGTGCCCTCGCTGGAGGCGGCGCAGGCGGTGGCGGAGGTTGACGGCACTTCTCGAGCGTTGCTTGCCGACGCGGCTGGTGCAATTGTGCTGTTGCCGCGGCGTGGGGGCTGTCTGCTGGCGGCCAATGTGGCTGCTGGCTTGCGGGAGGTTGGCATCATGCTGCCCACCACGCCCTTGCACTGGCAACTTGCGAGCGGGTATGGCAGGCCGCTCATCTGCACCAGCGGCAATCGAGAGGGAGAGCCGCTCTGCTGGCAGCAGGAGGAGGCGCGGCAGCGTCTGGCGGGCATGGCGGAGCTGTGGCTGGAGCACGATCGCCCCATAGCCCGCCCAATCGATGATAGCGTCATTCGACCAATCGGCGGCCGCGGCGTGGTGTTGCGACTGGCCAGGGGACTTGCACCGCTGCCATTGCCCCTCTCTGGACCTGCGGCCTGCCTGGCCCTGGGAGGCCATCAGAAGACGGCGCTGGCCCTGTCCACCGGCGCGCAGGCGGTGCTGGCTGCTCACGTGGGAGATCTGGACGGCCTGGCCACGCGCGAGCGGTATGCACTTCTGCGCGACGATCTTGTCCGGCTCTATGACGTGCGCCCGACAATGCTCGCCTGCGACCTGCATCCCGACTATTACACGACGCAACTTGCAGAACAGGCGGGGCTGCCCGTGGTGCAGGTGCAACATCATCACGCGCACGTGGCGGCAGCCATGCTGGAGCATGGCTGGCTCGATCGCCGTGTGCTGGGCGTGGCCTTCGATGGCACCGGCTATGGGCCCGACGGCAGCATCTGGGGAGGAGAGTTTTTGGTGGCGTCGGGCAGTGGCTTTCGGCGGGCGGCGGCCCTTTTTCCCTGGGGGCTGCCGGGCGGGGACCTGGCTGCCAGGTCGCCATGGCGTGCGGCCGTGGCTGCCACGGTTGCGGCGTGCGGCGTGGAGGCCGCAGCCCGCCTGCGATGGGGCGAGGTCGAGCACAGCCTGGTAGCGGCGACGGCGCAGGCAGCCTTGCGGCCGGCCCTGGCGCCGCGCACCACGAGTGCCGGCCGTCTGTTCGACGCGGCATCAGCGCTGGTGCTAGGCGTCCCCTACGCCGACTATGAGGGCCAGGCGGCCATGTTGTTGGAGGCAGCGTGCGATGAGACGGCGGCTGGCGCCTATCCGATGCCGCCCCGTGAAGGCAAGCTTCTCTGGATCGATTGGCGGCCGGCATGGCGCGCCTTGCTGGCCGACACCCGGCAGGGCATCGGCCCCGACGTGCTGGCCATGCGGTTTCATCGCGGGCTGGCCCTGGGCATCGTCGAAGTGTGCCGTAAACTGAATGTGCAGCCCGTGGTGTTGTGCGGGGGGGTGTTTCAGAACCGCATCCTCACGGAACTGGTGTTGCAAGAGCTGCGTGCCCGTGGTTGCACAGTGGAGCACGCGGCACGCATTCCCCCAGGAGATGGGGGCTTGGCGGCAGGCCAACTGGCCGTGGCCGCGCAGCAGCTTGTTCGAGGAGACGCCGCCTGATGTGTCTGGCTATCCCGGGCCGACTGGCACGCTGGTTGGATCGCGACCCGCTGTTCGCACGTGCTGAAATCGAATTTGACGGGCTGCGGCGCGTGTGCCACATGGCCTGCGTTCCCGAGGCGGCGGAAGGCGATTACGTGCTGGTTCACGCGGGCGTGGCCATCAGCAGAATCACAGCCGCCGAGGCCGCCCGCCTGCTGGCGGAGCTGGCATCGCTCGACGAAACAGCGAGTGGCGCCGAGCTGGAGTCTTTGAGAGAAACGGACGCCGGCGGGCGCACGCTGCAAGATGCGGGGGGCGACACCAGCACCCATCGCGTTCCGCCCACCCCGGAACCCTAAGGGACGCGCCCTGCGCGGAGTAGCCCCATGAAATACCTTGACGAGTTTCGCGATCCGGTCCTGGCCCGCTGGCTGCTGGACGCCATCCGCCGGCGCGTCTCTCGCCCCCGCACGATCATGGAGGTCTGTGGCGGTCAGACGCACAGCCTGTTGCGGCACGGCTTGGTGGAGGAACTGGCCGGCAGCGTCGAGCTGGTCCACGGTCCCGGCTGCCCCGTGTGCGTGACGCCGGCTGAGGACATCGACCTCGCCTGCCGGCTGGCACAGCGGCCGCAGACCATGGTCGCCAGCTTTGGCGACATGCTGCGCGTGCCCGGCAATTTCGGCTCGTTGCTGGAGGCCCGCATGGGCGGTAATGTACGGCTGGTGTACTCGCCGCTGGAAGCCGTGGCCCTGGCCGCAAGGCAGCCCCAGCTAGAAGTGGTGTTCTTCGCGGTGGGTTTCGAGACCACGGCTCCGGCCACGGCGCTAGCGGCGCTGCACGCGCAAGAGCGGCAGGTGAGCAACTTCAGCCTGCTCGTTTCGCACGTGCGAGTACAGCCTGCCATGGAGCAAATTGCGGAAGCGCCTGGCCACAGCATCGAGGGCTTCCTCGCCGCGGGGCACGTTTGCACGGTGGCGGGTTTTGCCTCCTACCTCCCCTTCGTCGAGCGCTATGGCATGCCTGTTGTGGTAACGGGCTTCGAGCCCGTCGATCTGCTGTGGGGGATATTGGAATGCGTGCGGCAGATCGAATCCGGCCAGGCTCGCGTGGCAAACTGCTATGGCCGCTCCGTGCGGCGCGACGGCAACGCACAGGCGCTCGATCTGGTCGAACAGGTGTACGAGATCTGCGATCGTCCCTGGCGAGGGCTGGGAGTCATTCCCAGGGGGGGCCTGCGTTTGCGGCCCGAGTTTGCCGCACTGGACGCACGCCAGCGATTCGCCTCTTGCCACGTTTCCGTCACTTCGCCGGCCCCGGCCCATCCGCCCACCGAGTGCGCGCAAGAATGCCGTGCGGGCGAGGTCCTGGCGGGACGCTTGCGGCCGGATGCCTGCCCCGCCTTTGGTACGCGCTGTACGCCCGAGGCGCCCCTGGGCGCACCGATGGTTTCAGCCGAAGGCGCCTGTGCGGCCTACTATCGCTATCGGCTGGCCGGCACCGCAGGGAGCAGCGCATGAAGGGCCCCTCCTGGCTGCCGGCCTGCCCAACCCCGACCATGCCCGACGAGCGGCTGCTGCTGGCGCATGGCGAAGGGGGCAGGCTGATGCGCCGCCTCATCGAGCGCCACATTCTCCCCCCCTTGAAGAATCCGTGGTTGGAGGCATTGGGAGACGCAGCGTTGCTCGAATCCCTTTCCGGCCGCCTGGCCGTGACCACGGACAGCTTTGTGGTCTGGCCGCTGTTCTTTCCCGGAGGAGATATTGGCAGCCTGGCCGTCAACGGCACGGTGAACGACCTGGCCGTATCGGGTGCGCGGCCTTTGTTCCTGACCCTCTCGCTGATTGCCGCGGAGGGCCTGCCCCTGGCGGTGCTGGACCGTGTGCTGGCGAGTGTGGCTGCCGCAGCGCGGGCCGCGGGCGTGGCGGTGGTGGCCGGGGACACCAAGGTGGTGCCGCACGAGGCATGCGATGGTCTGTTCATCACCACCTCGGGCATTGGCACACTTACCGAGCCGCTGCTGCCCGGCCCCGCCGCCCTCCATTCGGGAGATGCGTTGCTGGTAAGCGGGCCTGTCGGCCGTCATGGCATAGCGGTGTTGTGCGCCAGAGAACAGTTGGAACTCACCCCCCCTCCCGAAAGTGATTGCGCGGCCTTGGTGGAAGCCGCTTCGTCCCTCCAGCAATCGGCCATCGGCCTACGGGCGATGCGCGATTGCACTCGGGGCGGCCTGGCGGCCGTGATGCATGAGTGGGCACGCGCGAGCGGGTGCACGCTTCTTCTGGAAGAATCGGCATTGCCTGTAACGCCAGATGTACGGGCCGCCTGCGAACTGCTCGGCCTCGAGCCCTGGCACGTGGCCTGCGAAGGGGTGCTGGCCGCGGCCGTACCGGGCGAGGCATGCCAGCAGGCCCTTCAGGCCCTGCGCAGGTGTGCGGTTTCGTCTCAGGCGGCGTGCATCGGCCAGGTGGTGGCGCGCCGGTCCGCCCCCGTCGTCGTTCGACGCGCACTGGGCAATGAGCAGCCCCTCGATGAGCCGTGGGGCAGCCCCTTGCCGCGAATCTGCTAGGGGACCCACGGGCATGGAAGGACGAGCAGAGCCTGGCCAGTGCAGCGACCCCGCAGTCCCCTGCTCTGACAGGCATGGCGGAGCCTTCCCTGCCCCGTCCCATGGGCCGCCCACTGCCTCAGCGCCGAGGCGGCCTGGCGCTCTTCTTCCCGCCGCTGTACGCTTTGCTCCCCCATGGCACGCTGGTTGCAGCAAGGGCCGCTTCTGGAGGAGTATTGCGTGATTGACAGCCAGCAGTTGTTCGAGCTGTATCAGGATCTGCAGCGCTATCTGAATTGGCAGGAGACGGATGCCCACCTTGTACGGAGCCTGGGCCCGCATCTAACGCCCTATCTGCCGGCCATTGTTGACGACTTTTATGAAGAAATCGCCAGGCATCCCGCGGCCCTCCGCGTGATCACCGGCGGCGATGCCCAGGTGGCACGCCTGAAGAAGACGTTGACCGCCTGGCTGGAGCAGCTCCTGGCGGGGGTGTACGACGAACAGTACGTTATGCTCCGCTGGCGGGTAGGCCTGCGCCACGTGGAGATCGGCCTGGACCAGGTGTACACCAACATCGCCGTGGCGCGGCTGCGGTGGCGGCTCTTGCAGACTCTGGACGAGGTTGCCCCCCGTGCCGGTATCGATGGCGCTGCCGCGGCTTCGGCTCTCAACCGCCTGCTGGATCTGGATCTGGCCATCATCCAGGTGGCCTACGAGACGGAGTACGTGCGCCGGCTGAGCCAGCACGAACGGCTGGCCACCATCGGCCAGATGGCCGGCGGCGTGGCCCATGAGCTGCGCAATCCGCTGAACGTGATGAAGACCTCCGTCTACTACTTGCTCCATGCACGCCGCGCCACGCCCGAAAAAACCGTCGAGCACCTGCAACGTATCCAGCGCCAGGTGGCACTGGCCGACGGGGTGATCAGCGCCCTGGTCGAGTTTGCACGCCAGCGCCAGCCGCAGCTTGCCCCCGTCGATCTCTTGGCGTGCCTGCACGAGGCCGCCGAAAGCAGCTCGCTCTCCGAGCAGATCCAACTGCGGATCGAATTGCCACCTGCTCTGCCGCCGGTCAACGGAGATGGCCGGCAGCTCGTCATCGTGTTCCGCAACCTCATCCGCAATGCCGCCGATGCCATGCTCTCCGGCGGTGTGCTGTCGATCTCGGCCGAACCCGAAGGAAGCTCGGTGGTGGTACAGGTGAGCGATACGGGCGTGGGAATGTCTGCCGAGGACCTGGAACGGATCAGGCAGCCTCTGTACACTACCAAGGCACGTGGCATGGGCTTGGGACTTGCCATCTGCCGCGGCATTCTGGAAAGACACGGAGCGCAGCTACAGCTTGTGAGCGAGCAAGGCCGCGGCACGACGGTGACGGTTCGGCTTCGCGTCGCCGCAGAGGCCAAACCATGACGCAATTTCGGGCGCGCATTCTGGTCGTGGACGATGATCCAGATATTCGCGCCAACCTGGCCGACATCCTCCAGGACATGGACTATCAGGTGGATGTGGCTGCCGACGGCCCCTCTGCACTGGAAAGGGCCGGCGCCGCGGCGTATGACCTGGTGCTGCTCGACCTGCGCATGCCCGGCATGAACGGACTGGAGGTGTATCGCCAACTCAAGCGGCTCCGGCCGGACACACCCGTGATCGTGATCACGGCCTATACTAGCGGGGATGTCGCCTCGGAAATCCTCGCCGCCGGTGCCTGCGAGATCGTCTCCAAACCCGTTGAAGTGCCGCGGTTGTTGGAGGCCATCGAAGGACGGATCGATCGGCCGCTGGTGCTGATCGTGGACGACGACCGCGACTTGTGCGCCAGCCTGGCAGACGTGCTCGCGGATCGCGGTTACCGCGTGGCGGTGGCGCACCACCATCGGCAAGCACTGGCTGCCCTGGATGACCGGCCGTTTCACGCGCTGATCCTGGACATGAAGCTGCCCCAGGGTAACGGCCTGACGGTTTTTCGCGAGGCCCGCGCTCGACAACCTGAGCTGCGCGTGGTGCTGATCACCGGCTTTCGCACGGAAATGCAGCATCTGATTGAGTTCGCCCTCAAGGAGAGTGCCGACACCGTCTGCTACAAGCCCATCGACTTGGAAGAGCTGCTGGAGCACCTGCGCAAGATGGTTCCTTAGCCCAGCAGGCGCGCCACCCTGCGCGAAACAGGAGGAAGAGCGAACGTCCTGGCCCAGAGGGTGGGCCATCGCCTGCCTGTTCCTGGTGATCACACGGGCCGGCCGAGGGCGTGGCGTCGGCGGCCATCCTTGAACATCTCCCACACGAGAAGTAGCATTCCCCTGCCGCGCCTGTGAGATGCGTCGATGCCAAACTGCGCATGGGGGATGTGCCCGGGGGACGGCGCGCCTGCTGCCAGGCGTTGCCCCCCCGCCCGGCCAACTTGCGGCCTGGTCGCAGGCTGGCTATGTTCGGCCACACCGTGTGGTGGAGCGACGCTGTGCCCTGGGTTCAGGACTACAACCCGCTCGGTTCGGTCTTCTGGTCGACGGCCGCGGCCGCCAGCCCCATTGTGCTGCTGCTGGGCTTGCTCGCCAGCGGCGTACGTGCGCCGTGGGCCGCGCTGGCGGGGCTAGTAGCCGCACTCCTCGCCGCCATCTGGGGATTTGGCATGCCCGCAGATGCGGCGCTGGCCGCGGCGGTGCAAGGCGCGTGCTTTGGCCTGCTGCCGATCGGCTGGATCGTGGTCTCTGCGGTGTTCTTGTTTCATCTCACGGTACGCGCGGGTCGCTTCGAGGTGGTCAAGCGGTCGGTGGCCGCGCTTTCGCCAGATCAGCGGATGCAGGCCCTGTTGATTGCCTTCTCGTTCGGAGCCTTTCTGGAAGGGGCGGCAGGGTTTGGCACGCCGGTGGCCATCAGCGCAGCGCTGCTGATCGGGCTGAGATTCACGCCTCGCTATGCTGCGGGACTGGCGCTGTTGGCCAACACCTCGCCCGTGGCGTTTGGAGCACTGGGTACGCCCATTCTTACGCTGGCGAAGGTCTCCGGGCTGGACGTGTTGCAGCTCAGTCAGATGGCGGGCCGGCAGCTACCGCTGTTCTCGCTGCTGATTCCCGCCTGGCTGGTGGTGGTGATGTCCGGCTGGCGAGGGTTGGTAGGGGCATGGCCGGCGGTGCTGGTGTGCGGCGGCAGCTTTGCCACAATTCAGTTCGTAACCTCGAACTACGTTGGTCCCGAACTGGTAGACGTGGCCGGAGGCCTGGGTTCGCTGGTGTGCCTGACGCTTTTTTTGCGCGTCTGGCAGCCGCGCGAGGTGTGGACGTTCCCCAACGCGGAGGCATCGCGGCAGGCGGCCAGGGGCGGCAAATCACCTGCTGCCGCGGCCGAGGCGGACGCCGCGCACGCGGGCACTGTCGGCCACGATGCGACTGGCGCCGCCCGTGGCGATGCCGGCGCAGCTTGCCCCACTCCAGCCGCCAATCCGGACTCGAGAGCCGGCGGCCTTGGGATGCCCGCTTGCGCCCCGCCCAGTCGGCGCGAGACCGTGCATGCCTGGATGCCCTGGGTGTTGCTCTCGGCGCTTGTGTTCCTTTGGGGATGGCCGCAGGTGAAGACCTTTCTCAACGGCGGCACCGCGGAGCGTCCGGGATTGCTGTGGGGCGTTGGCAAGCCAAGCTGGGAGGTGCCGCGGCTGCACGGCCGCGTCTACCGCACGCGGCCGGTCGTGCCCGTGCCAAGCGGATCGGACCGCGCCGAAAAGCCGGAGGAGGCCCGCTACGAGTTCAACTGGCTCTCCGCCACGGGCACGGCCGTGTTTCTTGCGGCACTCATTTCGGCGGCGTGGATGGGCCTACCGCCCGCTGTGGTCGCGAGGCAATTTGTGCAAACGGTCTGGCGCGCGCGGGCGGCGCTGGCCACCATCGCCTGCATGCTGGCCCTGGCGTTCACCACGCGCTACAGCGGCTGCGACGCCACGCTGGGTCTGGCCTTTACACGCAGCGGCAGCCTGTATCCGTTCTTCGCGCCGCTATTGGGCTGGTTGGGCGTGGCGCTGACGGGGTCGGACACTTCGTCCAACGCCCTGTTCGGCAGTTTGCAACGCATTACCGCGGAGCAGCTTGGGCTGAACCCCGTGCTCATGGCGGCGGCCAACAGCACGGGAGGGGTGATGGGCAAGATGATCGACGCACAAAGCATCGTCGTTGCGGCCGTGGCCACGGAACAGCATGGCAAGGAGGGCGAGATCCTGCGCTTTGTGCTCTTGCACAGCGTGCTGCTGGCCATGCTGGTAGGGCTGTTGACGCTCGCCCAGGCATACGGGCTGCCATGGATGATCCCCTCGTAGCGGTGCAACCGGGAATCGGGGACAGTTTCTCTCGATCCCAGGCCCCTGCCTGGGATCGGCCCGCGTGCGAGGCTCTCCCTCGGTGGAGATCGTCAGCGGCGAGCCCGCATCCGCTCGTCGTCTTGCCCGCGGCAGGGCGTGTCAAAGGCTGTTGCGCAAGGCGTAATAGATTCCCAAGGCCACGCCGATGGCGATGATCAGCCCTCGCACCAGCGCTCGGGGCGTGCGTTGGGCAAGGTGTGCGCCGGCAAACCCTCCCACGCTCGCGGCAATTGCCATGGCAAGCGCAGAAGGCCAGTGCACCTTGCGCTGGGCTACAAACACGGCCACCGCCGCGCCGTTGATGGCCGCTGCCAGCAGCGTTTTCAACAAGTTCATGCGGTGGATGTCCGTCAGCCCTACCAACCCCAGGGCGGCCAGCATGAGGATGCCGATCCCGGCGCCGAAATAGCCCCCGTACAGCGCTACCAGGAACTGAAAGGCCAGGGCAAACAGCGCATGCCTCAACGACGCAGGCCGCTCGCAGTCTGGCAACGCGGCTGTGGAACGAAGCCCGGCTGGCGCCGCCTCAGCAGACGCCGGCGACACGTCGGTAGCACGAGCACGCTCCCCGCGGCGCGCCAGCCAACGAGAGACGAGCGGCTGCATTGCAAAAAGGACCGCGGCGCCGAGGATCAGGCCGGGAATCAGACGCTCGAACGTGGCTGCGGGCAGCCTGGTGAGCAGCAAGGCTCCGGCCGTGCCGCCTAGCAGGCTGGGCCAAAACAAGAGCCAGAGCCAGGCGCGGCAGGCCGCCAGCTCTCGCCGGTAGCCCCATGCCGCCGCCAGCGATCCGGGAAACAGGGCCACCGTGCTGGTGGCGTTGGCCAGCACAGCGGCGTCGGCCGTGCTGCCCAGGGCGGCAAACAGCGCCGGAAATGTCAGCAGCGTGCCGCCGCCTGCCACGCTGTTCACGGCTCCGCCCAGCGCTGCGGCCACACACAATAGCAAGTATTCCCATAGCATCGGGGCACGAAGGAACAGCTTGAGGGCAAATGGCGGGGCGGCTGCGTGCAAAACGGCGGATTATGCCGCAAGATGCCGATAAAGTCCACGCGCCGCAGGCACGCGCGCTGCATTGGCTGCACGCTGCGGCACCGAGCCGCGTGCAGATGTTCGCTTCCGCAGGGTCGCCGTCACGGGCTGGGGGGCAAGCACGGACCTGAGGTGCCTCGGCGCCGCCGGCAAGCGGGCGAGACGCCCGCGCTACTTTTGGTGGCAGCCGGCGGGCGAGACGCCCGCGCTCCCAGGGAACGATGGGTGCCAAGAGAGCTGAGCTGGTGGCGGGAGGCCGCCTCTCGCGCGAGGGCGCTTTCAAAATTGCCCCGGTGCGGGGCAACCCGTCCCGGAGGCCGCCTCTCGCGCGAGGGCGCTTGAGTAGTTAATAATCGCGCACCGAGCCGTCTTCGTAGGTGGGATGCGGCCACTGGAAGCGGCGGTGGGGCTCGGCGGCGACGTGGGCCATGCGCTGCTCGTCCATCTCCACACCCAGGCCGATCCCCTGGGGCAGGGTGGCGTAGCCGTCGGGGCCGAGATCCCACTGTTTGCGTGCCACGCCTGGGGGCATAATGTGGCCGTCGAGATAGCCTTCGTGGATCAGGAAGAAGGGGACCGACGCCGCCACGTGCAGGCTGGCGGTAAGGCCCAGTTCCGAGCAGGTGCAGTGGGGTGCCAGCGGAACAAAAAAGGCCTCGGCCAGCGTGGCGATTTTCTTCATCTGGGTGATGCCGCCGGTGTGGGCGCAGTCGGGCTGCAAGATGTCGATGCAGCGTTCGGTCAGGTACGGCAGCACCCCCCAGATGGTACGGTCGCGCTCGCCCGTGGCCAGCGGAATGCGAATGGCCTGCTTGAGCCGCTTGAACACCTCGATATTCCCCGGCACGGCCGGCTCTTCGATAAACAGCACCTCCTTGGGATCGAGGGCCTGGGCGAACTGAATCAGGGTGGCCGGCGGAACGGCACAGTGCGCATCGAACATGACGGTGCCGTCAGCACCCACGCGCTGGCGTGCATCTCGCACAAGTTTGAGCAGGTGCTCGACATCCTTGGGATCGCCAGACATGGGATGAGGCCCGCCGGTGCCGGCCTTCACTGCCTTGTCCGTGGGATACATGCGCACCTTCTCCCGCGTGGGGCCGCCCAGCAGGCGGTACACCGGCTCGCCCCACAGCTTGCCGGCAATGTCCCACAGCGCCATGTCGATGGCAGCCAGCGTGTGTACCATGAACGGGCCGCCGCGCATGTCTCGGTGGGCCCGGTAGATCTTCTGCCAGAGGTGCTCGATGCGCGTTGGGTTCTCGCCGTCCAGCAGCTCGTAAAGTGAGTGCGCCAGGGCACAGGCCACAGCGGGTTCAAGTCCCGTGATCTCTCCCCACCCTGTGATGCCGTGGCTGGTCTCGATCTTCACGTAGGCCTTCGGCCCCACCGGCGTAGCTGCCAGCCGCGTGATGCGGATGGAACTCGCCCTGTCGGCCACCTGCACGGCCGGGTTGTTCTCGTCTGCCAGCACGCCCGCCAGCATGGCGCTGCCGGCCGCCAGTGCGCCGGCGCCCGCCAGCCACTCGCGGCGCGCGATGCGATCGTCTGCTTTCGTTCTCATGATGATGACTCCAGGGGTAAGAAGCGATGCCGTTGCCAGCAACCGCGGGGAAATGGCTGCTGGGCCGCCTCGCCTTCGTATTATGTTGTGCCGCGGGCGGTCGGTGGTTATCACTCGCCTGACCCGGGGCGGC
>JAIMBC010000095.1 GCA_023511675.1 Pirellulales bacterium | reverse complement strand
GTGTGCGATGGCCAACGTGGCATCGTGGGGAGAGACGGCCAACGCCGTCGAGTCGGCAAGATCCACCTCCAGGATCACTTGCATGGTGTCGAGATCCCAGGTGCGGATGGCGTCGTTGCCGGCCACTGTCAGTTTGTCTCCTGCGGGCGCAAATGCCAGGGCCCGGTCTTCGCCATGCCGCGGGGGGGCAAGATCAGCCGATCACGCTCGCTTAACTTCAGGGCATCCCACAACAGTACGGGGGCCTGGGCCCGCCAGCACATGGCAAGCATGCTGCCATCTGGCGAAACCGCCAGCGCGCCTGCCCGCCGCTGCCCCGTGGGTACCACCCAGTGCTGATCGAAATCGTCGGTGTTCCACACGCGGAGGGTGCCGTCTTCAGAAAGCGAGTAGAGCCGTGGCCGGCGGGGGTCGAAACGCACGCTTGACACCGCCGCGCCATGGCCCCGCAGCGCATGGACGCGAAAACCTCCGGCAACGTGCCAGATCCCCACGACCCCATCGCTGCCAGCCGATGCCGCCAGCGTTCCATCCGGCGAGATGTCCAGCTCCTGCACCACGCCGCGCCAGTGGCCGCCCGAGGGTTCCGCCAGCGGCGCTCCATTTTCTGCATGCCAAAACCGCACCGCACCGGCGACGCGCGTAGGCCCCGCGCGGCGCGGCTCCGCCGCGGCGGTTGCCACTACCCCGCCATCGGGAGAACAAACCAGGGCGGTCACCGCCGCGCCGTGGGCTCGCCACGTCGCTCGCACTACTGGCCCAGAGGCGGAGAGACTCATGTTCCCACTTCACCAACACAGGCATGTCGCCACAGGCTTCCGGAGGGGATGCCGTAAGGTAGTCTCCTCGCCGCTCGTCTGGGACGCCTCCTGCCTCCCCGCGCCTTGGACTTGCGGCAGGCACTCGCCGATCGTGTTTCGCGGCCCCCCACTGCTGCGTGGCTGCCCAGGCCTCGCTCCGTGTTCCCTGGCAACACCACCTCATTGTACCCAACCGGCCCCGCGGAAATAACACGCGCTCCTCCACCTCGCTTTGTGCGGCACCCCACGCTAACCCTCTTGCCAGCCTCGTCCGTGGAGGCCCGGTGCCCCCTGCCCGACGACGACAGAGGTGCAAAACCCTGCAGCGCACCTGGCCGTTTGGGCCGCCGGTGTCCGACCCAGGTGAAAGGGGTTGGTGTGGTGCAAACCTCGCCCCCCCACATGGCCGTCTTGGCTCTCGCGCACAAGCCCATCGCGCCACAACCGTCAGACATTGCAAGGAAAGGGCCGCCCTACCCGGTTCTACAGGCTCCGCCCCCCTCGCGCATCGGCAGCTCGGGCACGCGCGATCTTTCCCGACGCATCTTGCCCACATCAAAATGGGCGACCGGCGCTGGCCGTTTGCACACGCACCCTATACAGCCTCGACGGGCTGGCGGAAAGTCCGTCGACAGGCTCCGTTCCCCTGCGGCTCGTCTGGCTCGCTGCTGCGGCAGCCACGCTGCTGCCGTTCCGCCCTGGGGGTCATCGACCTAGGGTCTGATGTGGCTTGTGCGGAGAGCCCGGTGCAAGGCACGCTCCAGAGCCGCTGCTGTCTCGAGCGTGAAGGAGCGGCTGCACGCCGCCTCACGCAACTCGCGCTGCGGCAGCAGCTCGGCAAAGTCCAGGCTGCGCTCGCCGCGCGGCGGGTGCATGATGGCAAAGGCGCGCTCGCTGGGAATTCCCAACACGAACTCGCGCTTGTCAACATGCAGCACGCACTCCTCCAACATGGAAGGTGCGAGCCATTCCACCGTGCTCAGCGAGTCCGACGGCGTTCGGTCCTGGCCGGGCTTCGCCGCCGGCAGGGCCCACACCAGCGTGTCGAGGCGGCCGCTGCGGGCATCGACCAACAATGCGTACCGCAGCACAATCTCCGCGTGCGCGTTCTCCACCAGCATGATGGCCGGAATGTCGCATACGGCCATGGTGTTGGAGCGGGCGATCAGTTGCATGGCCTTCAGCCGCTCCTCCGACTTTTCGAGAATGGCGGCCTTGATGAATCCGAAATCGGCCCCCAGTTCTTCCTGAGTATCAGCAGTGATAATTGTGTCGCGTCCCGCGATCTCGGTTCCCAGCCCCACTGCCAGCCGTGCCAGCCGGTATCCGGCCGGTTTGCCATCTCTTTGGATCGGGCGGACGTCCGCCACAATGGCCGTGAACAGCAGTCCTGCCAGGTCGCGGGCAAGTTTGGGCACCTCAGAGGCGTCTCCCTCCTTGGCCACGCTGCGAGACTTGATCACCAGGTGCGACCAGCCCTGCGGCGGCCCGTCATCGATCACCGTTCCCGCCGGAATGCGGCCCAGCGCGCGGGGAGTGACGTCGTACGATGCACGCAACGACCGCTCTTCTGGCCGGGCCGCCGGCAGCAGCCCACTGGCAGCCCAAAGCAGCCACACTCCCGCGAGCCAGGTGCCACGGCCACCCAGCTCGCGGCGGCACCCCTCGCATGAAGCATGCCACGCGTTCACCATGTTCGCAGCATAGCGCCTTGGTGTGAGGGCGGCAAGACCGCCTCCACATGCGCCAAACCCGTTGGAACACTATTGGCCCCCGTCCGCACCTCGGGCAGAATAGAAGGTGCCCTGCGTGCAGCGCAGACGAGGCAGCGCCCCCTGCTGCCGGAGTCGGCACATCGGGCCCTTCGGCCCGAGCCGGATCGCGGCCGGCACCATCATGCAGAACCGCGGCCGCCGGGCAGGCCCCCCCAACTTTCCGCCAGCGTGCTGTTCTTGTGTCCTTTCCGTTGAGTCCGCGCCATCGGCTTTCCAGGCCGCGGCTGCGTGCCGCTGCCACAATCCTGCTGGCCGCGCTGGTGTTTGCAGCATATGGGGCCTATCCCCCGCCGGATCCCAATGAGCCGCACTACCTCAGCAAGGCGCGGCATTTTTGGGATCCCCAGTGGTGCGCGGGAGACCTGTTGCTCGAGTCCCCTGCGGCGCACCTTTTGTTCTACGTGGTCTGGGGATGGCCCTCGCGCTACGTTTCGCTCGCGACGCTCGCCTGGACCGGCCGAGCATGCACCTGGCTGCTGCTGGCATACGCGTGGCAGCGACTGGCCGCCGTCTTGGGTCTGCGTGGCCTGTGGGCGGTCGCGGCCGCGGCCCTGTTCGTGGAACTGCAAGAGCGATGTCAGCTTGCGGGAGAGTGGATTGTCGGCGGACTGGAGGCCAAGGGATTCGCGCATGGCCTGGTGCTGCTGGCGCTGGCCCAGCAGGTGCGTGGCCGGTTAGGCTGCTCGGCGTGCTACAGCGGCGCCGCCAGCGCCTGGCACCCGCTGGTGGGGGGATGGACGGCTCTGTCTCAATGTTGGAGCTACCTGTCCGTGCGGCCGCGGCCGAGGCTGCATGGTGCCTGGGCAGGCGTGGCGGCCGGCGGGCTGATGGCCCTGCTGGGCCTCGTGCCCGCGCTGGCCCTGAACTGGGGCGTTGCGTCCGAGGTGGTCCAGCAGGCCAGCGAGATCCATGTGCAATGGCGGCTGCGACATCACTTGTGGCCTGCTGCATTTCCCAGCGACAGTCTGCTGCGGTTCGGGCTGCTGCTGGCCGCGTGGGCATTCCTCATGGCAGCCGTTAACTGGAATGGCCGTTGGCGCCGTTTCTGGGGCATCTGCCAGGGAGCAGTGCTGATCATGGTGACAGGTTTGGCCCTGGGACTGATAGGGCTGGTGCTGCCGGAACGTGTTTATGGCCTGCTGCGTTACTACTGGTTTCGCACGAGCGACGTCTTCGTGCCGATGGCGGCAGCGCTGGGCCTGCTGGGGCTGGCCCGCCGCGGCTGGAATCTAGGCTGGTGGCGCGTGCCCGCTCTCGCACTGCTTGCAGCGGCCCTGGCCGCCGCTGGCTTTCAAGCCCAGCAGAGGCTTGCTAGCCCGTGCCCCCGCGCCGATAAACCCGGTAAGGTGGCAGACTGGCAAGACTGGCAAGCCGCCTGTCACTATGCAGCCCGCAACACGCCGGCCCATGCACGCTTCCTGACGCCGCGCTTGTCGCAGACTTTCAAATGGTACGCCGAACGCGCCGAGGCGGCCACCTGGAAAGATACGCCTCAGGATGCCCAGGCCATTCTCGCCTGGTGGAAGCGGCTACGCGATATTTACGGCATCGATCCCTGCTGGCCAGGCTGGTTCTGGTGCCAATCGCTTGCAGAACTGCCGCCCTCTCGGCTGCGGGAGCTGGGAGCACGCTATGGGGCCGATTACTTGCTCGTCGAAAGCGAGCCGCCACTGGAGCTAGATTGCCTCTACCGCAACCGCTCCTATGCCATCTACCGGCTGGCCAACGGAACGCAGGAAAAGCAGGCCGGTGGTGAGCGTTGAATCTGCTCTTCTACGGTCGCCCAGGCCGTGGTACCGTTGCCGACAGGCCATCTCCCACAACGCGTGAAGCATGGGGCGCACGGCGTCGCCCAGCATGTCTGCCTCCCACGTTTTCGGAGAGGACCGCCACACCCCGTGCCAGCCCAAGCAAGGCCCCGGCGCTGCTTGGGACTTGGGCTACAGCCGGCAATCCAAACCATCATCAGCCCGAGCGGGCCACCAGATATTCGGGCCTTCACCTCGCACGATGCGTGCCGGACCATGCCGCCGCACGGGCCTTCTCTGCCCGCGGCATACGAGCGCGCTGTGACGGCTGAGAAGGCAACCACGTCCCCACACGGTCACGGCGACGCGCAACCGTGTCGCTGCCTCCGAACGGCGGTTGTGAGTGGTGTGTGCCTCCCGTGCGGCCCGCGCCGTCCTGTAGCGGCATCACTGCACTTGCCTCGCCTCTGTATCGACTTCCAGCCAGCCGGCGATGATGTTGGCGGCATGCAGCAGGTCATCGGCGACTGCGTCACTGGATGCGCGGCCGGCTGCCTCGGTTTGTTGGCCGTAACCGGTGCGTACCAGAATGGTCGCGGCGCCGATGGCGCGGCCCAGCAGCAAGTCGCATGGCTTGTCGCCCACGACAATGCACTGCGGCAGGTCGAAGCCATGTTCCGCAGCGGCACGTCGTGCCAGTCCCGGAGCGGGCTTACGGCAGGTGCAGCTTGCTTCGGGGACATGCGGGCAGAAGTAGATACCGTCGAGCCGCACTCCCTCTTCCGCTAGCATGCTCTGCAAGCGCTGGTGGATGAGCTGCAGCCGGCCCTCGTCCATCAGGCCCCGTCCCACGGCCGATTGGTTCGTGATCACGACCAGCCCAAGACCGAGTTCGCCCAGCCGGCGCAGGCCCGCGGCGGTCCGCGGCAGCAGCACCAGATCCGCCGGATCGGTCAGATAGCAGCGCTCGACATTGATCGTGCCGTCTCGGTCAAGCAGCACGAAGCGGCGTGGGCACGGCACGTGGCAGGCGGCGGCCATGGGATTCAGAATGCCTTCGGCACAAAGCATGGCATGGCGGCGGGCGAGGGCCCCGGCCGCCTTTGCCAGTTCAAGCGGTAATGCCATGGGCCGCAAATGGTAGGGGAGTGCGCCCCAACATGCCAACCCCAGGTCGGGGGCAAACCTCGACGCCGCCGACGGCACATGGTGCGCGCTGGTCTGGCCAGCCCCTAGCCCGGTCTGCCTGAAAACGGCCGGCCGAGAACGCGAGAACGGGCGTTGCCCACTCGGTGTGCAAGCCGCATCCGACTCGCTGTGGGTTCTGGCCACAACGCCTGGGCGGCCCCGAACCGTGCCCGGCCGCATGGGGCATAGACCCGGCGGGACGGGTATTCGGTCGAGGCGGGAGTGCCTGGAGAAACTAGCTCCCATTGAATACCAAATTGGTATATCATGGTACGAAGTACTTGGAGGCGGCGTTGGTGGGAGAGTAGTAATGCGCGCGTGGTGCAAGCCTGGCGGCATGGTGAGGGCGGTGAGCTTCTGTACGGTTTTGGCCCTGGCTCTTCCCTGCGCGGGCGCCGATCCGGAGTTTTTCGGCCGGGTGGCGCTGTTGGCCGAGCCGGAGGTGGCCGTCCGGTTAGACCTGACCGAGGCACAACAGGAGCAGATCCTCGCGCTGATCGACCAGCGCGAGCAAGACGCACTGGAGTTGGCGCTTGACCTGAAGGAGCTGTCAGCCGAGGCACGGCAACAGCGGTTGTCTGCCTTCAGGGCCGAGTCGGAGCGAAAGGGCCTGGCGTTGTTGACCGAGGCGCAGCGCCGGCAGTTGCACGCTCTGTGGCTGGACCGTGCAGGCATGGCCTCACTGGCAGACGCAGAAGTGGGCGAGCAACTCGGACTCTCCGCTGAGCAGCGTGCGAGCGTACAGCAACTGCTACAAGAACGCGCCAAAGCCCTGGCGGGGGCCAACCAGCGGCGCAACCGCATGGTGCGCATCGAATACGAACGCAAGCTGGTGGGCCTGCTCACTCCCTCTCAGCGAGCCAAGTGGGACGCCATGGTCCGCGGGGAGGATCCTGCGGCGGTCGCTCCGGCGACGGCGGCCACCACCGACGCTGGGGACGCGGACTCCGCTTCCAAGGACCCTTCCGCCGCAGGTGGCAGCGACGCGGCCGACAACGACCAACCGCAAGCCAGCAGCCAACCCCAAGCAAAAGAGCAGCCCCAGGCTAGCGAGGGCGACGCGCCGGCAACGCGCGTGGAAGACAACCTTCCGCCTGCCCCCCAAGCTGCCAGCACGCAGTCGCCCACCCCAGTGCCGACCTCCGATGCCGCGCCTGGTTCGGCGAGTTCGGAGGCCTCCCCCTCCCAACGACCTGCTGACCAGTCTGCCGCTGCCGAGGCTGCCCCGGAAGCTGCTCCCGAGACGGCCGAAAGCGAACCAGCCTCAAGCGACACGCCCAGGCTGGCTGGCGATGACGTCAAGCTGCAGTTCAACTTCCGCTTTCAGCCATGGGCAGATGTGCTGCAATGGTTCGCAGACAAGGCCGATCTCTCGCTCATCATGGATGCGCCGCCCTCGGGCACGTTCAATTACACCGATAATCGCAGCTACGCGCCTGCGCAAGCTATCGACCTGCTCAATGGCGTGCTGCTCACCAAGGGCTACACTCTCATCCGGCGGGATCGGCTACTGATGGTGATCAATCTTGAGGACGGCATTCCGCCCAACCTCGTGCCGACGGTGCCTTTCGAAGAATTGGACCGCAAGGGGGAGTTCGAGCTGGTCAGCACGCTGTTCACGCTGCGCATGCTCACGCCTGACGAGGCGGAGGCGGAGATCAGCCGCATGCTCGGTCCCCAGGGCTCGGTGGTCAAGTTTACCAAGGCACGGCAGATTTTGGTGACCGAGACCGCTGGCCGGCTGCGCACCATTCGCAGCATCATCCAGCGGATTGAGAATCCCGAGGGGGAAGCCGAGTTCCGCGTGTTCCAGCTCCAGAGCGGACCTGCCGACGCGGTGGCTACTGTGGTCAGGCAGTTGCTCGACATTCCAGCGGATTCCAACGCCACACGCGACGGGTCCCTACGCCTGGCTGTGGATGCCGCCGGCAACAGACTGCTGGTCCGCGGCCGTCCCGACCTGGTGGCCCGCACCGCCGAGATCCTGGATGTGGTCGATGCCCCCGGCCATGCCGAGGGGGGCGGAACCGTTGCCGAGTCTCCTCAGCTCGAAGTGTACAGCGTGACCTCCGCCGACCCCCAGGCCGTGTTGCAGGTCATGCAGACCTTGCTGGCAGGGCTGCCGGACGTGCGTCTGGCCATCGACCCCAAGACGGGCAACCTGATCGCTCTGGCGCGGCCTTCTCAGCATGCCACGATCCGCGCCACGTTGGAGCAGATGCAGCGAGATGCACGCAAGGTCGAGGTGATTAGACTGGCACGGGTCGATCCGCAGCTTGCCGTGCTGGCCATCAACAAGTTGTTTGGGGCCGAAAGCGAGGAGGGCAAGCAATCGGCGCCCAAGGTGGATGCCGAGCCGAACTCCAGGCAGCTCTTGATTCGCGGGTCCGACGCGCAGATTGCCCAAATCCGCGGCCTGCTGGAGAAGATGGGCGAAGCGACGCGGGAAGAGGTGGCAGCGGACGAGCAGCAGAAGGTCCGCATGTTGCCCTACAGCGGCCGCGCGGCGTTGCGCGCTCTGGAGCAGCTCGAGTCGATCTGGCCTACCGTGCGCAAGAACAAGATCCGCGTGGTCACGCCCTCCGCGGTGCTGCCCACGCTGGAACAATTCCGTGGCGGCGGGCAGCCTGACGAGGAGGAGATGGACCGTGAGGCGCCGGGACAAGAGCCGCCGGAGGATGAGACGGATGCCGATTCTGGTCCGCGTGCGGCGGCGGAAGGCACGCGGGCGCGTTTCGCCTTGCTGGACGGTGCCGTACGTTCCTCGTCTGCGGCCGATTCCGAGGGGGCCGGTGCGGAGCCGCCGCCCATCATCGTTGCGCCGGGACAGGGCGGGGTGATGATCGCCTCGGACGATGTGGAGGCTCTGAACGACTTCGAGGCCCTGCTCTCCACGCTGGCAGGATCCAGCATGGCCGGCGGTGCCGACTACACGGTGTTCTACCTGAAAAGCGCCAACGCCATGGTGGTGGCGGAGACGCTCGGGCAGATCCTGGGCGGTTCCAGCACGAGCGGCGGGCGCAGCGGCGGCGGCTCGCTGGTGGGAGATATTGCCAGCGCCGCCCTGGGCGATGCTGGCGGCATCCTGGGCAGCCTGTTTGGCGCGGGGGGTGGGGGCGAGGACGAGGGGCCAGTCGTGGTTGCTGGAAGCACGCTGATCGTGCCAGACATGCGGCTGAACGCGCTGATCGTCAGGGCCCCTCCGGCGCAGCTCGATACCATCGAGCAGCTTCTCGGCGTGCTTGACCAAGAGGATCCGCCCGAGGCCAACGTGGTGCGCCGTCCCCGGCTGATTCCTGTGCAGCACAGCCGGGCCGAGGACATGGCCGAGGTGTTGCGCCAGGTCTACCAGGACCGCCTGGTCACGGCCGGCGGCCAGCGCCAGCCGTCGCCGGAGGAGTTCTTCCGCATGCTCCGCGGCGGCCGCGGCGGCCGCCAAAGCGGCCGCGATCAGGCGGCCGAAGCAGAACGCATGTCCATCGGCGTGGATACCCGAACCAATTCCCTGGTGATCGCAGCGCCCCAGGCCTTGTTCCAGGAGGTGGAGCAACTGGTCACCACCCTGGATCAGGCCACGGAGGAAACCAGCCAGGCCGTACGGGTCGTCACCCTGAAGCGGACAAATAGCCAGATGGTCCAGCAGGCGCTGGCCGCCATCACCGGAGATACCGTGCAATCCACGCGCGGCGCCGGCAGCACCTCCAGTAGCCGCTCCGGCAGCCAGCCCACCCAAAGCTTCGACTCCCTGCGCGAACGCATGAACTTCTTCAACTCCTTGCAGCAGAGCCAGGGAGGCTTCCGCGGTTTTGGGCCGGGCGGAGGTTTTGGGCCAGGTGGGGGCTTTGGACCAGCAGGCGGCTTTGGGCCGGGCGGGGGATTCCAGGGCGGTCAAGGCTCCTCGCGAGGGGGTGGCGGCCGCCGCGGGCGCTAGAATTGCCTGGTCTGTGTGTACGTTCCACCGCTCTACCCACCTGCCTGTTGCCCTCGGCAGGCCGCTTCAATTTGGCTTTCGGCACACTGTTTTGTGGGGAAGTGTGGTGCGACCGCAGGGCGTGCGCGGGACGACGGCGTGGAAAGACTATACGGGGGAGCGGCCGGCCCCTCTGAATCTAGGTCTGGCCCGCACCATCAGCCTTTCCCCGCTTGCCGGCACCCCTCGCCCACTCGCCACTGTGCTGGCCTGGCAGCGTGCGCAGACCGCCCGCCGGGCCCGCCTGCTCCGCTGGCCACGATGCCCTGGCCTCCCAGCGTGCGCAGACCGGGCAGAAGTCCGGTGGTAGAATAGCGGCACGCTGCCTGGGCAGTTTGCCGGGCAGGCCACCTTATTGCCATGTCGCGACGAGAACAACTAGCCGAACTTGCGTGCGGCCCTCCGCTGGTGTTGCCCTCGCTCTTGTTGTGCGACTTTACGTGCCTGCGGCAGGAGATGCGCCGGTTGGAAGAGGCGGGCGTGCAGGCCCTGCACCTGGACGTGATGGATGGGCAGTTTGTCCCCAATTTCACCTACGGGCTGACGGTGGTGCATGCGGTACGGCAAGTCACCAGCCTGCCGCTGGATGTGCATCTGATGATGGTCCGGCCGCATGCCTGGATTGAAAGCTTCCGGCAGGCGGGTGCGGATGCGATTACCGTGCACATCGAAGCCGAACCAGAGCCGCGCGAGGTGCTAGCACAGATACGCAGCCTGGGTGCCATGGCGGGGCTGGCCCTTAATCCGGAAACGCCGCTTTCGTCGGTTATGCCTTATCTGTCGGATTGCGACCTGGTGTTGGTGATGAGCGTTCAACCCGGCTTTGGAGGGCAGGTGTTCGACGGCCGGGCGCTGGAGAAGCTCCGGGCGCTACGGGCGGACGTGCCCGCCGGCGTGGTGCTGGAGGTCGACGGCGGGGTGAATGAAGACAATATTGAGCAGTGTGTACAGGCTGGCGCCTCCTGGTTGGTGGCTGGGTCTGCCATCTTCGACCGCGAAGACTATCCCCATAGCTTTTCGCGGTTGAGCGGCCAGGCGCGCCGCGGAATGATTGCGAAGACGAGCCCATGTTCCAAGTTGTCTTGATACGGCCGGCGGCTACCGAGTACGACCGGCAGGGACGCATCCAGGGCGTGCTGGATATACCGCTGAGCCCGGAAGGCGAACAGGAGGCATTGAAACTGGCCGAAGAGCTGCGCGGGCAAGGCATCGAGCGCTTGTTCTATTCAGACTGCGAGCGGGCGCGGCAGACCGCGGAGGCGGTGGCTCGCGTGCTGGGAATCAAGCCCAAGAAGCTCGATCACATGCACAATCTGGATGAGGGGTTGTGGCAGGGGATGCTGATCAACGATGTGAAACGGAAGCAGCCCAAGCTGTATCGCCATTGGCAGGAACATCCAGAGAGCGTCTGTCCGCCTGAGGGAGAGCCGCTGGCAGAGGCCCGCCAGCGCGTGCAGGAGGCACTCAGCCGGCTGTTCCGCAAACACCACCAGGGCGTACTGGGCCTGGTGGTGCCGGAGCCTCTGGCCAGTCTCGTGCGCAGCTATCTGAATCGCTCGGATTTGGGAGATCTCTGGCAGGCAGAGATCACGCACGGTACGTGGGACGTCATCCCCGTGGAACCGGCTCTGCTGCTCACTGGAGACTAGGGAGACGACCATGGCAGACCGCTCGCTCCCCCAAGTCGCGGCCGCCCAACAGGGGTCTCCGCCGCGCGATCCCTCAGGCGGGGCACTGCCCACGCCGCCGCTCGTGCAGCCATCCGGGGACGGACCGCCTGCGGAGGAGCCAACCTCCGCTAGCCCGGCCGCAGGCCGCGCCGAGCCCGTCCCCCGCCGGCCGAAACGCAGCGTGGCCGACGGGCTGTGGAAACGCTGTCCCGGCTGTCAGGCGATGATCTTCGCCAAGGAGGCAGAACGGCGTCTGGGCGTCTGCCCCCAATGTGATTACCACTTCTACGTCTCCGCCAGGGAACGCATTGCCCAACTGCTGGACGAGGGCACCTTCGAAGAGTGGTACGCCGAGTTGGAGCCGGCCGATCCGCTGGAGTTCTGCGACAAACGTCCCTATATCGAGCGACTGCGCGCGGAGCAGCAGCGCACCGGCCTGCGCGACGCGGCTGTGGTGGGCGCGGCTATGATCCGGGCCCGCCGCGTGGTATTCGGCGTCACCGACTCTGCCTTCATCATGGGCAGCATGGGCTCGGTGGTGGGCGAAAAGCTCACCCGCGCCATCGAGCGCGCCACCGAAGAACGCCTGCCGCTGATCATCGTCAGCGGCTCGGGAGGCGGAGCCCGCATGCACGAGGGAATCCTCTCGCTCATGCAAATGGCCAAGGTGTCGGCCGCCCTGGCCCGCTACGACCAAGCCGGCGGCCTGTTCATCTCGGTACTCACCAATCCTACCATGGGGGGCGTGGCCGCCAGCTTTGCCTCGCTGGGCGACCTGGTGTTCGCCGAACCCAAGGCGCTCATCGGCTTTGCCGGCCCCCGCACCATTCAGGCCACGATCCGCATCGAGCTGCCCAAGGGCTTTCAAACCAGCGAATTCTTGCTGGAGCACGGCTTCATCGACCGAGTGGTGCGGCGGTGCGATCTGAAGAGCGAGATCGCTCGAGCCATCGACTACTGCGGCAAGTGATCATGGGGCTGTTCGGCCAGCTTAGAGCCCTGCTTCAGGGGAAGCGGGTAGATGTTGAGAAGCGCTTTGAGATCCTCCAGAAGGCCATCTCCGGCACCATGTCGAGGTTCTACAAGGCGCGAGACCGAGAGACCGGCCGCGTTGTGGGCTTGAAGATCCTGGACCCGGCCAAGCTGGCCTTCTTCGAGTCTCGCTTCAAGGGCCTGAAGAAGCCGAGCGAGGGCGAGATTCTGGCGCAGCTTAAGCATCCTCACATTGTGGAACTCTACGAATATGGCCGCACCACGCAGGGCGAACATTACCTGCTGATGGAGTTTATCGAGGGACCGGGCATGAACTCCCTGCTCATCGGCCGCAGCACGCAGCTCGATGGCCGCCGCGTCCCCCTCATCCGCCAGGCTGCCGAGGCCCTTGCCGCCGTGCATGCCGCCGGCTTCATCCATCGCGACGTCTGCCCCCGCAATTTCATGGTCTCGCCCGACCTGCAATCCCTCAAGCTGATCGACTTCGGCCTCACGGTGCCCGCCACGCCCGAGTTCATGCAGCCCGGCAACCGCACCGGTACTCCCAACTACATGGCGCCCGAACTGGTCAAGCGGCAGCCGACCGACCAGCGGCTCGATGTGTTCGCCTTCGGCGTGAGTGCCTACGAAATCTGCACCTTCCAGCTCCCCTGGGAACGCGGCAGCACCGGTCTGGCCGCCATGGCACACGCCACACAACCTCCCATCGAAATCGAACGCTACCGGCCCCAAATCCACCCTCGCCTGGCAGAGGCCATCACCCGCGCCATCGCACGCAACCGCGACGAACGCCTGGCCTCCATGAAAGAGTTCCTGAAACTCATCGAGGGGCTTGAACACGAGGATGCTCCCCAGCCGCCAGGTGCGGCTGGTTGATCTACGCACCGCGGCAAGTAAGCTGAGTGCTCGTTCCCTGACGCCGCCGGCGGGCCCGGCGACGCACCCATTTAGGAGCAAACATGGTACGTGTCGGTATCCTCGGCATTGGTTTCATGGGCATGACGCACTTCCACGCCTGGCAGCAAGTGCGGCAGGCGCGAGTGACCGCCATCTGCACGCGAGACGCGAAGAAGCGTGCGGGAGACTGGCGCGGCATTCAGGGCAACCTGGGCGGTCCTGCGGGCCAGCAGGTTGATCTCAAAGGGATCGCAGCCTATGCCGACTGGCACGAGCTGCTCGCCGACCCCAAGGTGGATCTGGTGGACATCTGCCTTCCCACGTCGCTGCATGCCGAGGCGGCCGTGGCCGCCTTGCAGGCCGGAAAGCACGTGCTGTGCGAGAAGCCGCTGGCGCTGGAGCCTCGCCAGGCAGCGAAGATGACGGCCGCTGCCCGCACCAGCGGCAAGCTGCTCATGGCCGCACAGGTGCTGCCCTACTTCCCGGAATACGGCTACTTGCTGCAAGCGGCTCGGATCGGCAGGTATGGCCAGCTTCTGGGGGGCCATTTCAAGCGCATCATCTCCGATCCCCTGTGGATCAAGGACTTCTTCGATCCTCGTGGCGCCGGTGGACCGGTGATCGACCTGCACATCCATGACGCACATTTTATCCGTCTGTTGTGCGGCATGCCGCGGGCCGTGTTCAGCACGGGCCGCTGGCGCGGCGAGGTCGTGTCGTTCGTCAGCACGCAATTCCTCTTCGATCAGGGGCAGCCCACCATCACGGCCGCCAGCGGCGTCATCGACCAGCAGGGCCGATCGTTTACACACGGCTTCGAGGTGCATTTCGAACACGCCACGCTGGTCTACGACTTTTCTGTGTTCGACAATCAACCCACAACCAGCGTGCCCCTGACGGTACTGGAGCGTAAAGGCAAGGTGCTGCGGCCCAAGCTCGCCCAGGGCGATGCCTTTGCGGCTGAGCTGGCCGATGCTGCCCGCGCCGTACGCACCGGCGAACCGCCGCCGCCGCTACGCTCGGAGCCCGCCTCTGATGCCCTGCTGTTGTGCCACTTGCAGCAGCAGAGCGTCCGCCGCGGCAAGCCCGTGCGTGTGACCGCCCCGTAACGCCTGCCCAAGCGTTGCCGGCCTCAAACAGGCGCCGTTTGCAGGGTGCACGCGGATGCCCGCACTTCCCCCAGTACGCCGTCGCCCCCAGCACGCCGCCACCAGGGCCCCGCATCAGTGCGTGGGGATGAAGCCCCAGCGCTCCCGAAACGCAACTGCAAGTCAGCCCAGGCTAGGGACGGCCCGCCGCAAGCATCTCCGGTGGTCCTGATGGGTCCGTGCCGAGGCAGCACCTCCACGGCGGTAGCCGATCCCGCGCATCGACGTACAACCTGCACCCACAAGTGAATGCGAACAAGCCTTATCTAAAGCACCTCACGTCTGCCACGGAGGGCCTTGCCAAGGACTTCCACAAGGCGTGCGCCGCGCCGGCGAGCCACGTGGGCATCCTGCTCGTGGGCTTCGAGACGCCCCGCTTTCCCATTTCTGCGTCGGACATCGACCGGATGAAGCACAACGCCGGCTACGGCCAGCATGCATGGTCCGAGCACACGGATAGTTGGCCTGACGGTATGACCCATGGCTCGAAGGTGAGCGTCTGGTTCTGGTGGCATGCGCTGGGCAGCAACGCAGCAGCCGGCGAGCAGCCCCACCCATAGTCAGCCAGCGTGGAAGCGGCCATGTCTGAAGGCGGCTCGCCAGCCACATCCGCCACAACGGTCTCAAAAGGTGCGGGCAACGCTGGCAACTCGAAGCTGTGTTTCGACCAAATGATGGAGCGGGTAAAACGCCGCATCATTGCGAACCACAACAATCACGGCGAGAACTGGTACTGGGAGACGTACTACGTCGAGTTCAGCCGACACTGCGGCACCGTGGTGGCTGCTCCTGAGCCGGCCGGGCTGCCGGACCGCAAGAACCCCACCAGAAGGGCCTTTTCCCAGACGATCCGCCGCGTGATTCCCATGAATCGATACAACCGCGAGGTCGGCCTGAGAATGGTGCGCGAGATCACGGCAGCCATTCTGGAGTTTCACAGGGTCGAACCGCCGGTGTAAACACAAAGGCAGGCGAGCGGCAACACCAGGCGAGCGGTGCGGCACCCCGGAAATGGGGGGCGGCGATGCGGCGCGAGGGCTGTCTGTCTACTGCAAGGGCTTGACGGATTACAGCCTGCGCACGCTCGGCCAGCGGGCGCTCAATGCTGGTCCGCTCGACCGCATGTGCCGCGTCTTCAGCGTGAACGCATGCCTCGAGAGCAGGCCAGGTGTCTGCACCATCGGGCAGTGCCGGCTGTGGGGCTGTGGGGCAATGCTCGCGACAAGGCCGTGGCGGCTATAACTAACGGCAAGCCGCTGGGACGTGTTGCCCGGGCACCGGGGCCTGGGGGTTGGTTCGCTGGCCACATGCTGCAGCGGGTGACAGATGGCGCTGGCCACATGCTGTGCAAGCCATAGCGAGTTGACGCCATGCCAGCGGCAGGCTCTCCCAGCGTGCGTGATCACCGCCTGGAAGCCATGCCATGCACTGCGTATGATGTCCTTGCATTCGTGGCCCAGCGCGCCGTTTAACCCTCTGGTTAACCATCTGGTACCGGCCGCGCCCCAGCCGCGGATGCATGCCGCATTTCAGGCCGCTTGCAGGCCGGTACCGCTCGGAGTTGTCGCCCATGCCGCCCACCATCTCCCGCATTGTTCAGGCACTGGAGCCTTCGGCCACGCTGGCCATGGCTGCCAAGGCCAAGGAACTGAAGGCGGCTGGCAAGCAGGTGCTGGATTTCACTCTGGGCGAGCCCGATTTCACCACGCCCCCACACATCTGCGAGGCCGCCTGCCGTGCCATGCAGGCCGGCCACACACACTACACCCCCGCAGCAGGCATCCCCGAGCTGCGCGCTGCTATCGCACGCCAGTACCAGCAACAGCACGGCCTGGAGTGCACGCCGCAACAGGTGGTCGTCTCCAACGGCGCCAAGCATGCTCTGCACAACGTCTTCACCTGCCTGTGCAATCCGCAAGACGAGGTGATCATACCCGCCCCTTACTGGGTGAGTTACGCAGAGCTGGTCAAGCTCACGGGTGCCCGGCCCGTGATTGTGCCCACACGCGAGGAAGACGATTTCAAGCTTACGCCCGCGGCGCTGCGGGCAGCCATCACGCCTCGCACGACGCTGCTGTTGCTCTGTTCTCCCTCCAATCCTACCGGCACGGTCTACACGCGGGAGGAACTGGCGGCGCTGGCGGACGTGGTGCTGGAACACAATCTGCTGGTGCTGAGCGACGAGATCTACGAACAGTTGGTCTATGAGCCGCACCGCTTCACCAGCTTTCCCACCGTACGGCCGGGTTTGTGGGAACGGACGGTGGTGGTGAACGGTTGCAGCAAGGCATACGCCATGACGGGCTGGCGGATTGGCTGGAGCATCTCGCCCCGCAACGTGGCGCAGGCCATCGACGGCTTGCAGAGCCAGCAGACCAGCAATCCCTCTAGCATCAGCCAGTACGCGGCGCTGGCAGCCCTCGAAGGACCGCAAGATTGCGTGGCCCAGATGCGTGCCGAGTTCGCCCAGCGCCGCCAGTACGTGAAGAGCCGCATCGAGGCCCTGCCGCGGGTCAGTTGCTCTCAAATGGCCGGGGCGTTTTATGCCTTCATGAACATCCAGGCATATCTGGGCCGCAACTACGGGACAGAACGGGTGGATAACTCGCAGCAGTGGTGCCTGGCCTTGCTGCAACAGGAGCAGGTGGCCACGGTGATGGGCTCGGCCTTTGGGGCAGAAGGGTACGTGAGGCTCTCCTTCGCGGCCAGCATGGACAGCCTCGAAGAGGGGTTCGATCGCCTGGCACGCTTCCTGGCAAGCGCATCCTGAATAGCCCCACGGCGTCATTCCCATGCAGCCCCTGAGTACGACCAGCAGTTATGAGAATCACCCGCGTCGATACGTTTCTGGTCGAGCTGCCGCAGCGCTATCCGATTGCACCCTACCAGTCGCGCTATCGGCCGCAGTCCAGCACGCAATCTCTGCTGGTGCGGCTAGCAGCCGATAGCGGACTGGTAGGCTGGGGAGAAGCTCCCCAGCGCTACCTGGGCGAGCAACTTACCGGGCAAGAGGCAACGCGGCTGAAACCTGTGCTGGTTGGACAGACGGTACGCGACGATCTGCCCCATTCGATAGCCATTGCCGACGAACGCGACCTGTACCTGCAAAGCGCCGTGGAGATGGCCTGCTGGGACCTGCTGGGCCGCGCACGCGGCCAGCCCCTGTACGCCATGCTGGGAAAACTGCTGCGGCCCGAGGTCGAACTTGCCGCATGCATGGGCATTCGCCCGCCGGCGCAGGCTGCTGCCATTGCCGGATACTACGTCGAGCAGGGGTTCAGCACGCTCAAGACCAAGGCTGGGCGCAGCCCGGAGGAAGACCTTGCCATGGCCCGCGCCATCCGCGACGCCGTGGGCCACCGCCTCAAATTACGCATGGATCCGAACATGGGCTATGGCCCTGAGGTCTGCCTGCAACTGGCGCGGGACCTGGAGCCGTACGAGCTGGAATACTTCGAGCAGCCCATGCCGGCGGAACTGCTGCAGGAGTCGGCCCGCATCCGCCGCCAGACGCGCACGCCGCTGGCGCTGAACGAGTCGGTCACCACGCTCGACGTGGTCCAAGAGATCCTCAGGCTGGAGGCCGCGGCCTATCTCCTGCCTGATACTTACCAGTGCGGCGGCATCTGGGCCTGCAGAGAGGTGGCCCGACTGGCCCAGGCCGCCGGTGTGCCGTGCGTGATGCATTGCGCCCACGATCTGGGGCCCAAGACCGCGGCCATGCTCCACCTCGCGGCCAGCGTGGAGAACTTTTCGCTGGCCAACGACTGCACGTATTACGGCCTGCAAGACGACGTGCTGGCGCAGCCATTCGAGATTCGCGGCGGCAGGATGCGCGTGCCCCATGCAGCGGGGCTGGGCATCGAGGTCAGCATGGAGAAGGTGGCGCGGTACACGCTGGCAAGCTCGTGCGCAGCCGGCGGGATGACCTGACCGGCTGAGTGCCCGGTGCGTAAGGGGGTGCGGCAGGCTGGCTGTGGTGCGGCTCGGCCGGACAGGCCGCGCAGGCCCGGAGGTTCCGACCGCCTGCAATGGGCGGCAGCATCCGTCGCCCACCGTGCCACGTCCATCTACACCCATCGCAAGGCGCGGCACCCCATCTCGTCTATCTCCGTTGGGCGACGCGAAGCCGACCACGGCCGCGAGTGGTTTTCGTTTCCCTCAAAGGCTTGCGTTTTCGGATCGCAGTCCCCAAAATACGCAGCCAAAGCGGGCAGCAACCTGCATGGACTGGCGTGGTTTTCGGATGACGGCGCTTGTAACCGGCGCAACAGGAATGCTCGGTCGCGACATAGTTCCGGAGCTTGCTGGCCGTGGACACGACGTTACAGCCCTCGGTCATCAGGACCTTGATATCACAGACGTTCGGGCGGCCCGGGAATGTGTTGCCGGTTTACGTCCGGACATCGTTGTCAACTGTGCCGCGTATACCCGCGTGGATGACGCCGAAAGAGAGAAAGCCGCGGCGTTTGATACAAACGCCCTCGGCCCGCGAAACCTCGCGCTGGCCTCCCGGGAAGCGAGGGCCATACTGCTTCATATCAGCACGGATTATGTCTTCGACGGGGCGAAGGAAGACCCGTACACAATCTGGGATGCCCCATCGCCCATTAATGTTTACGGTATCAGCAAATCATGGGGGGAGAACTACATCAGGTCTCTCCTCGCAGAATACTACCTGGTTCGCACAAGCTGGCTCTTTGGGTCGCACGGGAGGAATTTCGTCGGCACCATGCTCGAGGTGGGTAGAGAGCGCGCACGCAGCCTTAATCCAACCATATCCGTGGTCGCCGACCAGCATGGGTCACCGACATACACCGTGGACCTCGCAAAGGCGTGCGCCGACCTTCTCGAAACCGGCTGCTTCGGCATCTATCATGTGACAAACCAGGGTGTTACTACGTGGTGTGACTTCGCAAAGACAGTATTCGAAAAGTCCGGCCTTGCCATACAG
>JAIMBC010000094.1 GCA_023511675.1 Pirellulales bacterium | reverse complement strand
CAGCCTGGAACAGGCCCTGCATTACTACGACGTGCTCGGCCGCACCTGGGAACGCCAGGCTTACGTCAAGGCCCGGCCCGCCGCGGGCGACCTGAGCCTGGGCCGCGAGTTCTTGCAGCAGCTCGAGCCCTGGATCTATCGCCGCTACCTGGGCCTGGCAGACATCACAGGCATCAAGGCGCTCAAGCGGCGCATCGAGCAGCGCGCCCAGCGAGAAGGGGGAGACATCCGCAATGTCAAGACCGGCCGCGGCGGACTGCGGGACGTGGAGTTTGTGATCCAGTTCTTGCAGCTTCTCAACGGCGGCGACCTGCCCGAGGTCCGCACCGGCAACACGCTGGAGGCCATTGCCCGCCTGGAGCAGGTGGGATGCTTGACTCACCAGGAACGCACGCTGCTGGAAGAAAACTACAGCTTCTTGCGCCGCGTCGAACACCGCTTGCAGATCATGTTCGACTTGCAGACGCACCTGCTGCCTGCCCAGGAGGAGGAGATGCGCAAGCTCGCCCTGCGGCTGGGGTATCGAGATAACGCTCGCCGCACTGCCCTGGCGGCGTTTACCGGGGACCTGGACACCAAGACGCGCCTCAACCGTACCATGCTCGACCACCTGCTGCACGACGCCTTCGGCGACGATGCGCAAACCGAGCCAGAGGTGGATCTGGTGCTGGACCCGCAGCCTCCAGAAGAGCGCGTGCAGGAGGTGCTATCCCGCCACCGCTTTCGCGACGTGCAGCAGGCCTACCGCAATCTGCTGGCCCTTTCCACGGAGCGCGTGCGGTTTCTCTCCACCCGCCGTTGCCGCCATTTTCTGGCCAGCATCGCCCCCCGGCTGTTGCGCGCCATTGCCGCCACGCCGGATCCCGACTCCACCCTGGTGAACCTGGAGAAAGTCAGCGACTCCCTCGGCGGCAAGGGGGTGCTCTGGGAGCTGTTCAGCTTCAATCCTCCCTCCATGAACCTGTACGTGGAGATCTGCGCCAGCAGCCCCTTCCTCTCCGGCCTGCTGGTGAGCAATCCCGGCATGATCGACGAGCTGATGGACAGCTTGGTGCTCAACAAGCTGCCCACCCTGGAGGATCTGCGCGGTACGCTACACGAACTCTTGCACGCTGCCGAGGACGTGGACCCGATTCTCCACGCCTTCAAGAACGGGCAGTTGCTGCGGGTGGGCGTGCGCAACGTGCTGGGCAAGGAGGACATCCAGGCCACGACCGGCGCGCTGTCCGACGTGGCGCAGGTCTGTCTCGAGGAGATCGCGGCCGTGGAGTACCAGCGGCTCGTCTCCAGGCTGGGGGTTCCCATGGTGGAGGAAGGGCCGCACGCCGGCCAGCCCAGCGGCTGGGTGGTGTTGGCGCTGGGCAAATTCGGCGGCCGCGAGATGAACTATCACAGCGACCTGGATGTGGTGTTCCTCTACGAGGCCGATGGGCACACCGAGCATCCGCCGCGGGTAAGGCGGGCCGAAACGACGACGAACCAGCATTTCTTCAGTGAGCTGGCCCAGCGGATCATTCGCGTGGCCACCCGACTGGGGCCGCACGGCCGGTTGTACGACATCGATAGCCGGCTGCGGCCGACCGGCAAGAGCGGCGCGCTGGCCACGCCCTTCGCGGAGTTCGCGCGCTACTTCAGCGAGGGGCAAGGGCAGCTCTGGGAACGACAGGCCCTGTGCAAGGCACGAGTGGTGGCGGGCGAGCCACGCGTGTTCGCCCAGGCCGAGCAAGTGGTGGCCGCGGCGGCGTTCGACCACCCCTGGCAGGGAAACGAGCCTGCCTTGCTGCGCGACATGCGGCGGCGCATCGAGGAGCACGCCTCGGCTGGCGATATCAAACGAGGGCCGGGCGGGCTGGTGGATATCGAGTTCCTCGTGCAGCTCTACCAGCTCCGCCACGGCAAGAACGATCCCGCCATCCGCCAGCCGGGCACCCTAGCCGCCCTCGACGCCCTCCACGCACGCGGCTACCTGAACAGCGCCGACTACGAGCTGCTCTCCGGCAACTATCGCTTTCTGCGCACGCTCGAAGGCCGTCTGCGGCTCATGAGCACCACCAGTCGGGACGCCCTCTCGGACGACCCGCTCGAAGCCGCCCGTCTGGCACGCGGTATGGGCTTTGCCGATGCCCAGCAGCTCCTGGCAGAATGCCAGCGCTGCCTCGCGCGCACCCGCGAGCGCTTCGAGGTGTTGTGTAGCGACTGACCCGCCGGGCAGCTCTCCGCCCCACGCGGCCGCAACGTCCGTTGTGCGGACCGGCCCTTGCCGCTTCGCCACCTACCGCAACGGCACACGGTACGATTGCACGCCGGCACCCGAGCAGACGGGGCAGGTGTATGAGTGCGCCATGCCGTCCAGGTCGATCAGGAATACCACGTTGCCGCTGCCCCGGCAGTGGCAGCAGGTCTGATGGCTCACCTCGTACGGCACCGTCGGCTCTCCCGTGGCGGCGTAGACCACGCCGTAACCCAGGCACTGCGGAGAGATGTCGCTGTAGACCTGAGTGAAGGGGTCCAGCCCTGGCAGGGCCACAGGTATTTGCACCACCGTGCCCGCGCCTCGGTGGCAACTGCAAGGCACAGTCGCGTTGGGGTCTGCCGCCAGGTTCGCTGCCTGGCCATGCCATCCGCTATCGCCCACCTCCCTGCCCGAAACCGGACGCAGTGCCGGATAACCCGCAGTCCCTTCAGCCGGAACCACTTCAGCCACCTTTACAGGCAGGGGACTGAAGGGGCAGAGATCGCTTTGCGACAAGGAGGCCTACCAGCCGCCTGCATAGGCTGGGGCGTAAGGGGAACTGTGGCTCGACTTCTCCCCGGAAACTCCCCTGCCTGGGCAACGGCCTGGGACGCCCTCAAGGCGAGTGGCGTTGCTGACGCAGACCGCTGGACCACGGAAGGGCCGCTGTTTGGGGCGGCAGCATTGTCGGCCCCGGGGGTGCAGACAAGCGGACGAGGCTCGCGCCGCGTCCGCCGAGCCTCGGCTGCCTAGCGGACGGGATGGTTTGAGGCCTGCTCGGCGTGGCACTGCTGCTGGCTTGCCACGAGACGTGCTACATCTTGGCGGAGCTGCTGGGCAAGCGCCGGTTGTTCGCCAGCAAGGTTGCGCAGTTCCCACGGATCAGTGGCCACGTCGAACAGCTCTTCTTCGCCGCCGGCGTGCCAGAGGTATTTGTAGCGCCCGCGGCGCGTACCCAGCACGATGGGGTCCCACAGCGTGTAGAAAATTGCCTGGACGCTTTGGGTCTGCGCGAGGAGGCTGCGGCCCTGCCAGCGCGGATCCGCGGGGAGGCCCAAGCACCAGGCCACCGTCGGGGCCACATCGATCTGTTGACACACCTGCCGTACGCGGCCGCTGGGAAGTCGCCCGCCGTGAATGATGATCAACGGCACGCGTACGTTCTCTTCGTAAAGCCCGAAGATGTGCAGCCGCTGCTGGTGCTGGCCGAAGGCCTCTCCGTGATCTCCCACCACCACCAGCAAGGTCGACTCCGCCAGCCCTCGCTCGACCAGGCCGTCCCACACGCGGCCTACCAGCGCATCCGCATCACGGATGGCATTCAGGTAGCGGTTGAACTCCTCATCGTGTGGTGCATACGGCTGGGGGCTTGCCACGGAGCGATAAGGGTGGTGCGTCTGGATGGTCCAGAGCATCACCAGGAACTGCTGGTCTGCCGAGTCGATCCACCGCAAAGCCTGCTCGGCCAGCCAGTCGTCTCGTGTGCCCCAAGAGCCGTCCAGCGATTGCTCCTGGCGGGCATCCTGAAAGTGCTGGAATCCATGGTTGTGCAGGAAGGCATCGCCTCCCCGCCAGGCCCAGTTGCCCGAGTGAAAAAAAGCTGTGCGGTATCCCCGGCGCACGGCAAGGACCGCCAGGCTGGGCAGTTGCTCGCTGCCCTGCGTCTGCTCCCGCAGATCCAACCGCGGATAGGTGCCTGTTACTAGGGCCACCAGCGCCTTGGCACTGGAGGGGCATTGCGCGTAGGCATGTTCGAAGATCAGACTGTGCCCCGCCAGTTCGGCAAGGTGCGGCGTGTTGGGCCAGGGCCCGCCGTAGATTTGCAAGTACTGGGCGGCTACCGACTCCAGCACCAGCAGCACCACGTTGCGCGCAGAGGGGGCCGGCGGGGCCTGCGGCACCGCGTTGGCCCGCCGAGGACGTCCAGACCGGCTGACCCCAGGGCCCGCCTCACGAAGCAACTTGCTCCACGCACTACTGCAACCCGTGACGAGCGAAGCGAGGAATTGCGCGTGGGGGCTGCGCGCTACACGGCGCTGCCAGTTACTGCGCTGCGGCCATTGCGTGCGGCACCACCAGGATGAGGCGGCCAGATAGCAGAGCAGGACCGCCCAGCCGACGCGGGCAGGCAGCCTGCCGCCTCGCCGCAGGGCGGGCGGCTGCGGCACGCTCGCCAGCGGTTGTTGTCTAGAGGGCCGGCTTGGTACCGCGGCCATGGTGCACAAGACCGCCCCCGGCAGGGCAACGGCGGCCAACCAGGCTGTCCAGGGGGTGGCCTCGACGACCGACGTGGCAAATTCGCGCCATGTCCCCACCAGCGAGAGCAGGGGATAGCTGAGCTGCACATTGAGCGACAGGAACACCGGCACGTTCACCACGCCAAAGAGCGTGGCTGCGGCAAGCAAGGTACCGGAGGGCATCCAGAACAGCCCCCCTGGCACGCCCAGCCGACGGCACACGGCCAACGCGGCGCGAAGCAGCAGCCACAGGCCGCAGACAAAGGAGACGTCGCTGGCGCTGATGGCGGCCAATCTTGCCCCCCAACGCAGCGCGTGTGCCGCTGTCGATCCCGTCCAGGGCAACAAGCATGCCTTGCAGCCCACCAAACTGAGTGCCAGCGCCCAGCACCCCACGGCTAGCCTGACCGGGGCCGAGACGTGCTGGGGCGGGCTGGCGTGGGCTGGCATGGCCATGGCGCTTTACCGTCTGCGAGTGCCCCCTTTTAACGAGTTCTGCCGGTAACACCAAGCCCAGTTTGGGCTTACGTTGTGCGCCGCTTGCGGCTCTTCGGGTTGTGAGCCCCTCTGCCGCTCGCTATACTATGGGGCTTGATTTACCCTTGTTCCGCCAGGGATAACGCTTTCAGGCTACCGAGGATCTGCATGCGCTTCACGCTCATCGATCGAGTGCTTGAGCTGGAGCCGGGCGTGCGGATTGTGGCGGTGAAGAACCTCAGCCTGGCCGAAGAGTACCTGGCCGACCATTTCCCGGGTTTTCCGGTGATGCCGGGGGTGTTGATGCTCGAGGCGCTGGTGCAGGCGGGGGCCTGGCTGGTACGAGTGACGGAGCAATTTGCCCACAGCATGGTGGTGCTGAAGGAGGCGCGCAACCTCCGCTACGCGCGATTTGTAGAGCCTGGCGAGTGTTTGCGCGTAGTGGTGGAGCAGCTTGACGCATCGGCGGAAGAGGTACGGCTACGGGGCGAGGGACGGGTGGGTGAGGAGATGGCCGTGAGTGCCCGGTTGGTACTGGCCCGTTACAACCTGGCCGACGGCGATGCCAGCCGGGCTGAGGCCGATGCCGTGGTGTGCCAGCAGATGCGGCAGCAGTTTGACCTGTTGTCTAGCGGCGTGGGGACGGGTAGGGCCGAGTGAGCGGGGGCGTCGGCAGAATCGACGGGTGGTGAGGCATGCAGCTTGCGAGCAAGACGGCACTGGTAACGGGAGGCAGCCGGGGCATAGGCCGGGCATGCGTGAAGGCGTTGGCCGAGGCCGGGGCGCGGGTGGGTTTTGTGTACCAGCGCGACCAGCAGGCCGCAGATTCGCTGGTGGCGGAGCTGTCGGCGGCGGGCCACACGGTGCGTGCGTGGCAGGCGGACGTACGCGATAGGGCACGCGCGCAGGAGGTGATCGAGGAGCTGCTCGCACAGTGGGAGAAGCTGGATGTGCTGGTCAACTCGGCCGGCATCATCCGGGACGGGCTGTTCGCCGTGATGGCGGACGAACACTGGGCGGAGGTCATCGACACCAATCTGACGGGAACGTACAACTATTGCCGAGCGGCGGTGCGGCCGATGATGACGCAGCGTTGGGGAAGCATCGTGAATCTCTCCAGCACGGCCGCTGAGTTCGCGGCGCGCGGCCAGGTGAACTATGCCGCCAGCAAGGGCGGCATCGAGGGCCTGACTCGCTGCCTGGCCAAGGAGCTGGCGGGACGCAAGGTGCGCGTGAACGCCGTCGCGCCGGGCATGATCGAAACCGACATGAGCAAGGCCGTGCGAAACATGGCGGGAGACAAGCTTAAAGAGATCATTCCGCTGAAGCGCGTGGGTCAGCCCGAAGAGATTGCCAGCGTGGTGGTCTTCCTGGCCAGCGACGCCGCCAGTTACATCACCGGCCAGGTCCTCCGCGTCGACGGCGGCCTGAGCCTTGGTGGATACTAAGACCGCAACTTAGGAGAACCTGCAGATGCCGACGAAGGAGGAAATCTTCAGCAAGATCCAAGCCGCTTTGGTTGAGGCCCTGGGGGTCGACGAAGACGAGGTCACGCCCGAGGCCACCCTGATGAGCGACCTGGGGGCCGAGTCGATCGACTTCCTGGACATCGTGTTCCGGCTGGAGAAGGCCTTTGATATCAAGATCCCCAGGGCCGAGCTGTTTCCCGACGATATACTCACCAACGAGCAGTATGTCTCCGACGGCAAGGTCACGCCCGAAGGGCTCGAACAACTGCGCAAGCGGATGCCCTTCTTCAATGTCGATGCCTTCGAGGCTAACCCCAACGTCAAGGACTTTACCGCCATGCTCACGGTGCAGGACATGTGCCGCTACGTAGAGAGCAAGGTCCAAGTCACGGCCAGTTGAACTCGCCCTCGGGGACCGCACCGCAGCGATCATGCGCTGGATCTGGATCGACAAGTTCCTGGAGTTCGAAAGCGGCAAGCGAGCCGTGGCGATCAAGAACGTCACCCTCGCCGAGGAATACTTGCACGAGCATGTTCCCGGTTTTCCCACCATGCCCAACTCGCTGGTGCTGGAGGGGCTGGCCCAGACGGGCGGCTTGCTCGTGGGCGAAGTGAATGCCTTTAGCGAAAAAGTGATCCTCGCCAAGGTCCCCAGGATCACCTTCCACTTCTCCGCCGTTCCAGGGGATTGCCTGCGCTACACGGCCGTCCTCGAGTATGTCAAGCCAGACGGCGCCATGGTGGGCGTGACCTCCCACGTCGGCGAGCGATTGCAGGCCGAAGGAGAAATCGTGTTTGCCCATCTCAATGACAGCGGCCGTACCCGCACGCTGTTCGAGCCCAAGAACTTCGTCTTCACCATGAAACTGCTGCGGGTGTTCGACGTGGGCCGCACCGCCGACGGAAAGCCCCTGGAGCCGCCCGGCCTGGCCCAGCTCCGCAGTGCAGGAGTCGAGCCATGAACCGCCGCGTGGTGATTACCGGCATGGGCTGCGTTACACCGCTTGGCTGCGATGTGCCTACCATGTGGCGCCGGCTGCTCGCCGGCGAGTCGGGTGTGGCACGCACCACGCTGTTCGATGCCGCCAACTTTCCCACGCAGATTTCCGCCGAGGTACGCGAGTTCGGCCCGCACTGCCTGGGGCCCGATGCCGACCGCTTCCAGTCCCTGGGCCGCCACACGCGATTCGCCATCGCCGCTGCACGCCAGGCCGTCCAATCCTCCGGCCTGCTCGACCGCCCGCCGGATCCCGTCCGCTTCGGCGTCTATCTCGGCAGCGGCGAGGGCCAGCAGGATTTCCACCGCTTCAGCCAAATGATGGTGGCCGCACTCGCCAACGGCACCCTCGACATGGTGGCCTTCACCCGCAAAGGTCTGGAAATCCTCGACCCCATCAGCGAGCTGGAACAGGAGCCCAACATGCCCGCAGGGCATCTCGCCGCCCTGTTCGATGCCCAGGGCCCCAATCTCAACTGCCTTACCGCCTGTGCCGCCAGCAGCCAGGCCATCGGCGAAGCCGCCGAGCTGATCCGCCGCGGCGATGCCGATGTCATGCTCTCCGGCGGCGCCCACAGCATGATCCACCCCTTCGGCGTCACCGGCTTCAACCTGCTCACGGCGCTTTCCACGCGGAATGATGAACCCACGCGGGCCTCCCGCCCCTTCGACAAACATCGAGACGGGTTCGTGCTGGGCGAAGGTGCTGCCATGCTGGTGCTCGAAGAACTTCAGCACGCCCGCGCTCGCGGCGCGCCCATCCTGGGAGAGCTGGCCGGCTACGGCTCCACCGCAGACGCCTACCGCATCACTGATACCCACCCCGAGGGCCGCGGGGCCGCAAGCTGTATGCGCATGGCACTCGCCGATGCTGGCCTCAACATCGATCAGGTGCACTACATCAACGCACACGGCACCAGCACCGACGTCAACGACCGTGTGGAAACGCTGGCCATCAAACGCGTGTTCGGCGAGCTAGCCTATCGCGTGCCCGTCTCCAGCACCAAGAGCATGATGGGCCACCTGATCGCTGCGGCGGGCGCAACGGAACTGATCATCTGCCTGCTGGCCATTCGCGATCATGTGCTGCCCCCCACCATCAATTACGAAACGCCCGATCCCGATTGCGACCTGGACTACGTACCCAACCAGGCTCGCGAGGCACGTTGCGACGTGGCCGCTAGCAACAGCTTCGGCTTCGGGGGGCAAAACATCACGCTGATCGTGCGGCGGTTCGCGGGCTAGGCGGGGCCGCGCAAGGCGGCATCTCACCAGATACGGCCCCAGGCCCTACGCCGCACACCGAACGGACGGTCCGCACGTGGCTACGGGCCAATGCCTCGTGGATTTCCTGCCAAAAAGTCTCGCGGCCCGTGCAGCGTGTAGTACGGGTAGGTGATCGTGGCACTGTAGCCGCCTGGATCGCACTCCTTACATGCGCGGCGGTACAAGGTCGGGCGGCCGCAGGGCCGGCACAGCGCCCGGTCAAGCACGCAGCAACCACTGCCGGCAACGCAGGTTACGGCCAACAGGGCAGCAGCTAGCAGGCGTTTCATGGGTCGGATCCTTGGCGCGGGTAAATGGTCCATGCTGTCGAGTGTATCGGTCAGCGGGGCGTGAGAATTGAAACAATCGTCACTTGTGGCACAGTAGGCATGCCGGGCACTCCTGGAAAAATCGGCGGCCGAGAGAATCCTGCTTCTCCGGGCGAGTGCGAAGAAGCGCCCACCGAGGCACGCCGTTTTGACGACGACTGGGCGGCGGAGCGTACGGTGGCGACGCCGAAGCCTAACACCTGCCCTCCTCTGCGCCGCCCGCCCGCGCAAGAGCCAAGGCATAAAATGGGTCCTTTTCTCCAGCCCGGTCCTCCGCACACCTCCGAAAACCGCAGGGTCCCTGCCAACCCCACCCTGTACTAGCGCTCCGCGCACCGCGGCAAACCGGGCAAGAGATCGCTTTGACCCTGAAAGGGCTGAGCACTGTGCTGGTTTGGCTCAGAGACCTGGGTGATGCCAGGGAGGGTGTAATACAGAAAGGCTTTTGCCGTAATGACTTGCGCTTTCGTATGCTTGTTGGCCCACTGCGGCACGCCGTATGCACACACGTAGCTTGCGCTGGTGAGCGCACGAAGGCTTGCCATGCTCAAGAGGAGGGTCAAAGCCATGAAACGTGCCCTTGCGATTACAGCTACAGTCACTGCCGTGCTGCTGCTTTGGGCTGCGAGGGTCGGCCTGCCACCGCTGCCCGCAGAAAAGTTGGGGCGTGCCGCTGCACCGACCCTGGTCGACGGATGGCAAGCGATGTTGCACTTCGCTTCCCTGCCCGATGCAGCGCCGTCGGCGGCCTTGCGGATGGGAGGCGTTTCCAAGCCGGGCCGTGAGGAGGAAGCCCCGGCATGGCCCGTGAGCAGCCGCCCCTACGCTGTGGTGGAGACAACCGGCAGCGAGCTTGTTGAGCGAACGGCGCGGCGGGCAAATCGCCCGCTAGCGCGCACAAGCGCTCTGAGGGGCCGGACTGGACGCTCAGAGCGGTACGTGCCCGCCCACGATCTGCCCCTGGCAATGGGAACTACGTACCGCGTGCCCAGTAGGGGCTAGGGAACCGGTTCGCACCCCCTCCTCTACACATCGAGCAACAACCATCGAGCATGGGGCCGGGTCGGGAAGGTTCTAGGGAAGCGGCGCGGCAGGCCCCGCCGGCGAATTTGGTTGCGGCCGGCAACATGCTCGGCCTTTCTCATTTTCGCGCCCAAACACTGAGCGACGCCCTGGAGCCCGGTACCCTGCCAGGACAAGCGCACGTGATTGGGTACCTCATCGATCCTCCCCTACCCAGGGCGTGAAGCAGCCGCGGCCGTGCAAGCTCGGGCGGGGCGCGAAGGGGCGGCGTGCCGTGACTTGCCTTCCGGCTGCCCTTTGGGCAGCCGGAGCGTATAATCCATCAAAGCCCTAAGAGGAAGGCCTGCAGGCCGGGCGTGCGCTTTGCGGGGCTGGCCTGCGTGGGCTGAGCCAACGTAGCAGGAGGTTTGTTGAGGAGCGCTGGCGATGTTCTATTTCGATCCGTTGTACCTGGTTTTCATTGCGCCGGCCTTGTTGCTGGCCATTTGGGCCCAGTACCGCGTGCGGGCCACCTACGCGGAGGCGAGTCAGGTACCTGCTCCGCTCAGCGGGGCAGCGGCGGCGCGGCACGTCCTCGACACGGCCGGCTTGTACGATGTCGGCGTGGAGATCACAGAGGGCTTTCTCTCCGATCATTACGATCCGCGCGACCGTGTGCTGCGGCTGAGCCCGGAGGTGTATCACGAACGCTCGATGGCGGCAGTGGGCATCGCCGCACACGAGGCCGGACATGCCCTTCAACACGCTGAGGCCTACGCCCCGCTGGTGGTACGCAACGCCGCGGTGCCCGTGGCGAATTTTGGCAGCAGCCTGGGCATGCTCGTGCTGTTAGTGGGCCTGGCGATGGCCCTCAAGCCGTTGATCTGGGCGGGCATAGCGCTGTTTGCGGGCGTGGTCTTTTTCCAGGTGGTGAACCTGCCGGTGGAGTTCAATGCCAGCACGCGTGCCCGGCAACAGCTTGCCGCGCTGGGCATTGTGGATCCACAGGGGATGCAGTATGTCAGCCGCGTGCTGAACGCAGCGGCGCTCACCTATGTGGCGGCCACATTGCAAGCAATCCTGACGCTGCTCTACTATATCCTGCGAGCGTCCAGCCGCCGCGACGAGTAAGCAGCCAGCGGCCGGCGCGAACGTTTCGCACGCCGGCGCTGCCCCCTTTGCAAGGAGCACCTATGGCCAGGCCGGTCACACTCTTCACCGGGCAGTGGGCGGATTTGAAACTGGAAGATCTCGCACGCAAGGCCAGCGAGTTCGGCTACCAGGGTCTGGAGCTGGCCTGCTGGGGCGACCACTTCGACGTCCACCGCGCCCTGAGCGAGGGCAACTACTGTAGCCAGGTGCGCGACTTGCTGGAGCGTCACGACCTCCAGGTTTACGCCATCAGCACTCACCTGGTCGGGCAGGCGGTGCTGGACCCCATCGACGAACGCCACCGGGCCATCCTGCCCGCCAACGTCTGGGGCGATGGCGATCCCGCCGGAGTGAACGCCCGCGCCGCGGAGGAACTGAAGCGCACGGCCCGGGCCGCCCAGCAGTTGGGGGTCGAGGTGGTCAACGGCTTTACCGGCTCCAGCGTCTGGCACTTGATGTATGCCTTTCCGCCGGTGCCGCAGGAGATGATCGATCGCGGCTATGCGCTGTTTGCCGAGCGCTTCCACCCGATTCTGGACGTGTTCGGCGATTGCGGCGTGCGGTTTGCCCTGGAGGTGCATCCCACGGAGATTGCCTTCGACTTGCACAGTGCCGAACGCGCATTGCAAGCGATCGATCGCCGGGAGGAGTTTGGGTTCAACTTCGATCCGAGCCATCTGCACTGGCAGGGTGTGGATCCGGTGGAGTTTCTGCGGGCGTTTCCCGATCGCATTTACCATGTGCATATCAAGGACGCGGCCGTGACGCTCAACGGCCGCTCGGGCATATTGGGGAGCCACCTGGCGTTCGGCGACCCGCGCCGGGGGTGGGACTTTCGCTCCCCGGGACGGGGGGGGGTGAACTTCGAGGAGATCATACGTGCGCTGAACGCCATCGGCTACCAGGGCCCGCTTTCGGTGGAGTGGGAAGATCCGGGCATGCAGCGGGACGCTGGGGCGCGGGAGGCCTGCGAGTTTGTGAAGCGGCTGGACTTTCCGCCCAGTGAGGCGGCGTTCGATGCTGCCTTCCGCCGCCAGTGAACAAGTCGGAGCAGCCCTGGAGGGGAGGCGGTCCGGCGGTCTCTGGATGCACCTGGCAAAGGCGGCGGGACCAGGGGGCATGCCGTGGCGGTGCATCGGGTGCCGGGAGCATGGGCTTGACCGTGTGGGGCAGCCTGCGGAGAATCGGAAGGGTCGTCCCACCTGTTGTTGCGAAGCGTCTCCGGGCCACACGTGTCTTCCACTACCGCTTTTTCGTTGAGCCAAGTACCCGACGGTGCGGGTAGATTTGGCGCGTTCGGAGGCCGCTACGTGCCGGAAACGCTCACGCGGGCGCTGGACGAACTGGCGGGGGCGTACGAGGCAGCTTTGGCCGACCCCACCTTTGCGGCCGAGCTGGCGGCGCTGTTGGCGTCGTTCGTGGGGCGGCCCTCGCCGCTCTATCACGCACGCCGGTTGAGCAGCCAGTGCGGCGGTGCCCAAATCTACCTCAAGCGGGAGGATCTGAATCACACGGGGGCTCACAAGATCAACAACACGCTCGGGCAAGCGCTGTTGACGCTGCGGATGGGCAAGCGGCGGGTGATCGCCGAGACGGGCGCCGGCCAGCACGGCGTGGCCACAGCCACGGCCTGCGCACACTTCGGCCTGAAGTGCGTGGTGTACATGGGAGAGGAAGATATCCGCCGCCAGCGGCCCAACGTGTTCAGCATGCGCTTGCTGGGAGCAGAGGTACGGCCCGTGACGAGCGGCTCGCGCACGCTGCGCGACGCCATCAACGAGGCCCTGCGCGATTGGATGGCCAGCGTGGAGCATACGCATTACATCATCGGCTCGGTGGTGGGCCCGCACCCTTTTCCCCGCATTGTGCGCGACTTTCAAGCAGTGATCGGCCGTGAGGCACGGCAGCAGTGCCTCGACCAGCTTGGCCGCCTGCCCGACGTGGTGGTAGCCTGCGTGGGAGGCGGCAGCAACGCCGCGGGCATGTTCTATCCCTTTGTGGACGACCGTCAGGTCGAGCTGCTGGGCGTCGAGGCGGGCGGCCGCAGCACGCAGCCGGGCGAGCATGCCGCGCCCCTTTCCTTCGGCAGCCCGGGCGTGTTGCATGGCAGCTTTAGTTATGTGATGCAGGACGAAGATGGCCAGACCTGTCCCGTGCACTCGGTCTCGGCCGGTCTCGATTATCCGGGCGTGGGACCTGAACATAGCTACTGGAAAGAGACGGGGCGGGTGCGCTACACCTATGCCACCGATCAAGAGGCCCTGGCCGCCTTCGACCGCTTGGCACGTAGCGAGGGCATCCTGCCGGCGCTGGAAAGCGCCCACGCCGTGGCCAAGGCCATGGAGCTGGCAGCCGCTCGGCCTGCTGATCAGGTCGTCCTCGTCTGCCTATCGGGACGCGGTGACAAAGACGCCTTCGAGGTCGCCCGCCTGCGCGGCGAGGAGATCTGACTGCATGTCCGCGGTCGACCGCGTGTTTGCCAGGCTGCGGGCCGCCGGCCGTAAGGCCTTTGTGCCATTTGTAACCGCGGGTGATCCCGATCTGGAGTTCACCCGCCTGCTGCTGGCGGAGCTGGCCCGCCGTGGGGCCAGCCTTTGCGAGGTAGGAATACCCTACAGCGATCCCATTGCCGACGGCCCCGTGATTCAGGCCTCCTACACCCGCGCCTTGCAACAGGGGGTGCGGCTGAACGCCATCCTCAAGATGCTCGCCCAGACCACAACCGCGCTGCCTGCCCCGCTGCTCACGATGGTCAGCTATGCCACCGTGCTGCGCCGCGGAGCGGGCCGCTATGTGGAAGAAGCGCGGCGCGCCGGCGTGGCCGGTGCCATTGTGCCCGACCTGCTGGTCGAAGAGTCGACGGAACTCGCCCGGTTGGCACGCGAGGCTGATTTCTCCCTGGTGCACCTGGTCACCCCCACCACGCCACGCGAGCGGGCACGGCGCATTGCTGAGCGCTCAACCGGCTTTTTGTATTACGTATCGGTCACGGGCATTACGGGAGAGCGGGCCACGCTGCCGCAGCAGCTTGTCGATAACGTCGGCTGGCTGCGCGAGCAAACGCCGCTGCCTGTGTGCATCGGCTTTGGCATCAGTCAACCCGAGCAGGTACGTCTGCTGGCGCCAGTGGCCGATGGCATCATTGTAGGCTCAGCCATTGTGCGGCGGGCCGCCGAGGCAGGGCGTGCAGACCGCAACCAGGTGCTGCAATCTATCGGCCAGTATGTCCAAAGCCTGATCGATGCGCTCCCAGGAACCCACCCTGCTCCTGCGGCGGGGCACAGCTAGGCCCCCCGCTGCTGGCAATAAATTTCTCTGAGTCCCCTGGCGCAGACGTCCCTGGCTTGTGGCGTGGGCACCCTGCCTGTGTTGCCTGCCTTGCTGCATCTCTCATCGGCTGAGGAATAGTGGGAGCCTGGACGGACGCTCCACCCCTGCTGGAGTGGCAGCGTAAGCAAGCGATTCATCCAGGGGCGGTCGAGTACAGCCCCGCAATTACGGGGGATAGGGGCGGAATTGCCCTGCCCAGCCATGCAGGGCAGAGCACGTATTGCCGGGCTGGCAGGCCCAAGTGGCGGGACAACATTCTCTGGTTTGACACCAGGCGCGGCGGGTGTTGCGGGTTTCATCACTCGCCTGCCGTGTGCTGCCCCGCCAGCAAACGATCACTCCCCAGCAGGACCTCGAGTCGACTTGCCCGATAGTCGAAAATCCGCTCCAGGTCGCGGCGGACGCCGCAGCGGTGGGCCAATCGTCCCAGCATGCCAAGCGGCAGCGCATAGCGCACTTCGTCACGCACGCATGTGCCGCCAGGCACTGGTTCGAAGCAATGTTCATGTTCCCATAGCCGGTATGGCCCGCGCAACTGTACATCCATAAAGCGTCTGGGAGGTTCCCAGATGCGGATCTCTGTAAGCCAGCCCAGCGCCATTCCTTTCCACTTCAGGCGGTAGCGGATGCGTGTCCCCGCCTGCATGGACGGCGGCGTTTCCACCATCTCGAACTTCAGCCATGGCGGGGTGATGGCAGCCAGGTTCTTCGCGTCCGCAAAAAAAGCAAACGTCTCCTCGATGCCTCGCGGAACAATCTGACTCCGCCTCAGGGTATAGATTCCCATCACCGCGACCCTCCTTCCCAGAATCGAAACACATCGGCTGCCGCCTCATCATATTCCTTGAATTCCACGCGTGCGGTCTTTGCCCGCGCGAGTTCCCGATAGAGCGCTCTGGCCGGGCGGACGGCAAAATCCTCCTTACCAACGCCAACAAACATGGGCAAGGCCTGCACCCTCTCCGGCCTTCGCAAGGAGCCGCCCCCGCCCAACAGCGCGATTCCCGCGAAGCGCTCCGGCGTTCTTTGCGCAATGGCCAATGCATGTGCGGCGCCCATGGAATGACCTATCAGGTAGACACGCTCCACATCGAGCGGATAGCGTTCCGCCAGTGCATCAAGTAGCTCGACCACTCTGGGAGCGGCCCCAAAACCCAGCAGTCCGGCTGCGCGTGTAGCCACGAGTACCCAGCCTCGGTCTCGGCACAACTTCACGGTGATGCCCGCCCCGTATGCATCAAAGAACATGTTCTCGCTGCCTCCGGCTCCATGCAGGGCGAACACCACCGGGACCCGCTCCTCTGCACTCAAGCCATCAGGGATAAAGATCCGCACTACCTCCCACGACATCCCCACAGGGACGCGCAGCCAGAATTCGCCCGCGCGGGGGTGCTGGTAGTACCTCCCGCCTGAAGCGATGGTCTGGGCGAGCTGTTCTGCCTCAGCCAGCAGACGCGCTGCGGGTATATCGGTCTCCATCGTGCGTCCACCCGCCAGATCGCTCAGCAAACTTAGCAGATGAGCTAAGGTGGCTTGCTCGATCGTCGTCGCCGCGCCGCCCTGAGGGAGCGAGTCCCGAAGCCGCCCCAGCCGCGCTTCCAGCTCGTTCGCCAACGAGAGTCTTGTGCGGCGCGTGGTGACGGCCTGTCCTGCCACCAGGACCTGCATCGTCAGCGGGTGGTCGCCTTCGGCAAGGCCGTCTAGCGGCAGTGCCAAGCTCAGCGGTGGGTCGCCCAAGGGCATCTCGGCGTACGGGCGGCCGCCGAGCGTGATCCGTACAGAGGCCTGCTGCGGGCGTTCGCTGTCTGTCTGGTACAGCGGCTGGACCTGAATGTCGAGCTGCTGCGCGCCCACCTCGACGAAGCGACACCGCAGACGAAAGGCCAGGGAGTCGCTCCACCTTACGGAAGCTGCTGGGGGCTCGCTGCTGCGCAAGGCGTGCCGCGCTCTGTCCAGATACTCCGCGACTTGTGCCACATCCAGGGCGAAGAACGCGCGCACGGCCCGATCCAGCAGAGGCACGGCGCGCGCCCGCGCCGACGCATCTTCCGTCTGATCCCACGCCTCCTCGAGATCGCGCAGTCGCTGGGCCAGGTCATAGCGCCCCTCCTGAGCCGTGGCAGCGGTGGGCATGAGCACGCATGGTAGCAGGCATAGCGCCTGCGCCGTCCAAAGTTGCTTCCGGATTCGCGGGATCATGGACATTGTCATGCTATGGCTCCGTCAGCCAGCGAAATGCTGAGAGGGCATGCAGTTCGCGTACGAAAATCTCGTTGCCGACCATGGCCAGATGCGCCCAGGTTTCCTCGTCGCTGATCTTCAATAAATCGATCAAGCGGAACTGCTTCGGATCCGCCTCGATCAGCAACAAAATGCCGCGCTGATCCAGTGCCAGGATACGGTTGCCCTGTGCAACCAGACTGCAATACTTCCCAAATGGGATACTCGTCCAGGTACGTTGGCCAGTTGTCAAATCGATGCATGTGAAGCGTTGGTTTTGCTGGTGGAGGTACACATGGCCGTCGATCACTACGGGAGACGACATGTAACCCCGGGCATCGCTTGTCCAGGTCTGGGAGACGCTCATCCCTGGGGGTGCTGCCGTGATCGTGTACAGCCAGGCCTGATTTTGATAACTGCTGGTAAAGATAGCGTCTCCCACCACGAGCGGCGTGAGGATGTTCATGCCGCGAAAGGACGGCACGACCTGAGTCCAGAGGATCGCTCCGGTTTGTAGCTCCACCCCCGCGAGTTTTTCCCGGGTCTGTACGATCAGTTGCCGCTTGCCCGCCACGGTGGCGATCACGGGTGAGGAGAATGCCGAACCGAACATCCCCCCCTGATCCTGAAGTGTGCGCCATAACAGGCGGCCGTTTGTACGATCTAGCTTGGCCACCGACGCTCCCGCCTGCACATACACCCCCTCGCCATCGACCAGCGGCGAGCTGACAAAGCCGAAGTCGGGCAGAGGCGTTTCCAACTCCTTGACGAAATCATAACGCCACTGTTCCTCCCCCGAACGGGCGTCGAGACAGACCAGTACATCCCGCATGCCGGCCACGTATAGTCGTTCGCCGTCGAAGGCAGGAGTTGAGCGGATCCAACTTCCATTCGCAGCGGCAAAAAATGGCACCCTCATGGCACCCGGCCATTCCGCGCGCCAGCGTACTTCGCCACTTTGGCGATCAAGCGCGTATACGACTTCTTTTTCTTCGTCCCGGGTCTCGGTAGTGAACACCAGCTCGGAGGTCACAATGGGTCCGGAGTAGCTTGGCCCGAGGGGGACGCGCCAGGATAGCCGCAGCGTCTCCTTGGTGAGGCGATCAGGCCAGAGCGGCCCCTGAAGCTGTCCGTCGCGCGAGGGGCCTCGCCACTGCGGCCAGCACAATTCAGGGTCTTCGGGCGGCTGGGAGGCGGCGAGACCGCCGCCCACCAGGTGACAGAACAGCAAGCACAGCACCATCAGCCATCGCATCATCGATCATCCTCCTGAATATATCCAGTCTACCGCCTGACAAAACCGTGGCCCAAAGCATCCCGCTCGGCCGGCGGAAACATGGCTTGCCGCCGGCAGAGGCCGAGAAGAGAGACGTCTGGCCGAGCGAGATCCCAACTCCCACGCCCGAGAAGAACGCACCAGGGACGACCGGCCGCTTCATGAGTTGAGCCGCCAGATCGCAGCGTTCAGGGCCATCGCATATGTGACCCAGAGTAGGTAAGGGACGAGCAGCAACGCGGCCACTGTGGAAAGGCGGGCGAAAGACCTGATCGTGGCCGCGATCGCCCACCAGAGCAGCACGATCACCCCCAGGGCGCCGCCGGGGCTTCGCAGAGTGAAAAAGAACCCCGACCAGGCGGCGTTCAGGATCAATTGCACACCAAACCATGCGAGTGCTCGCCGGCTGGCGATCCACCCGGCACTGCGCCATGCCCACCACGCCGCCATGGCCATGGCCAAGTACAATGCGGTCCAGACTGGACCGAACAGCCAGTTCGGAGGCGTCCACGCCGGCAACCTCAGAGTCGCATACCAGTCCCCCACGGAGACCGCTGTGAACGCGGCTCCGATGGCTCCCGTCCCCAGGCAGGCCACGAGCAGCACCACTAGGGCGGCGAGCTGCGCGCCCCACCGACGCCAGGGCAAGGCCCTGTGTTGCATGCGGCCTCCCACCATCAGATCGCCCCCCTCGGTCAAAGGAGCTGGCCGCAGCGGCCTGGGGAACCGGGGCTCCCCAGGCGCTGCACATGGCCAGTACCTCTTCTCGTAGCTGCCAATGGCCAGCTCGACGCGACCGTTTAGGCTCTCTGCTGGGTGCGCGGTGCGCCGCTGGTCAACGTGGTCGCCTGCAAGGCGAGCAGGCCCAACCCGGCAATCCCGACCAGCGAATACACAATGCGGCTCAGCACCGATCCCTCCCCAAACAACGCGGCAACCAGGTCGAACTGGGCCAGTCCGACCAGGCCCCAGTTCAGCGCGCCCACCACCACCAGCACGAACGCAACCAACGACAACGGTTTCATGAGTGACTCTCCTGCACCAAGGACTGGGAATAGTAACGTTCAAAACGACTGCATTATTGCGAAACGGTAACTTGTCGTCAAGGGGCATCATCAAAGAATCCTGCAACCAATCTTGAAGATTTCGACCAAAACGCCCATAATATTCACATACCAACTACCCGCCTTCGATGCGCAAAGCCATGCCTAGCAGCCCGTCTTCTCCCTATCTGAACACCACCCAGGCAGCGCAGGCGCTGGGCGTGAGTGTGAGCACCGTGAAGCGGTGGGTGGATGAGGGGG
>JAIMBC010000093.1 GCA_023511675.1 Pirellulales bacterium | reverse complement strand
GGCGAGCCAGGGGGTGGACTACATGACCATCCACTGCGGGGTGCTGCTGGAGCATCTGCACCTGACCATGAACCGGGTGACGGGGATTGTCAGCCGGGGGGGCTCGTTGATTGCCATGTGGATGATGCGGCACCGCAAGCAGAACCCGCTGTACACGCACTTTGACGAGCTGTGCGAGATCATGCGGGCCTACGATGTGACCTGGAGCTTGGGAGACGGTCTGCGTCCCGGCAGCATTGCCGACGCCAGCGACGCGGCCCAGTTTGCTGAGCTGGAGGTGCTGGGCGAGCTGACGCGCCGTGGCTGGAAGAACGGCTGCCAGGTGATGGTCGAGGGGCCGGGGCACATTCCCATGCACCAGATCGAGATGAACGTGCGGCGGCAACAAGAGGTATGCGATGAGGCGCCGTTCTACGTCTTGGGGCCGCTGGTGACGGATATCGCCCCCGGCTACGACCACATCACCAGTGCCATCGGTGCGGCCCTGGCGGGGTGGTACGGGGCGGCCATGCTGTGCTACGTGACTCCTAAGGAACACCTCGGTCTGCCGGAGCGCGAAGATGTGAAGCAGGGGGTGATTGCTTACAAGATTGCGGCACACGCGGCCGATCTGGCACGGCAGCGCAAGGGAGCGCAGGATCGGGACGATGCCCTGAGCCGCGCGCGCTTCGCCTTTGACTGGAACGAACAGTTCCGCCTCTCGCTCGATCCTGAAACGGCCCGCCGCATGCATGACGAAACGCTGCCGCAAGAAGTGTTCAAGAGCGCGCATTTCTGCAGCATGTGCGGTCCCAAGTATTGCTCGATGAAGATCACGGAGGAGATTCGTGCCCTGGCCAACTCCGGCGGCATGCCGAGTCCGCCCGTTCCGGCCGGCCAAGAAGAGGTGGCCGCAGAACCGGTCCGCCGGGCCTAGCCTGGTCGTGCGGCTCTCTCGCACCCTGGCCCCCCACCGATGGCGCTGCACAGGCCCGGTGCGCGTGCCGGCCGTATGAGCGCCAGCCCACCTGCCGGGTCGCCGCGGCCAAGGCAGGCCTCGCCCCGCGAGATCGCCTGCTGGGTTCTGTACGACTGGGCCAATAGCGCCTGGTCCACCATCTCCATCACCCTGCTGATCTATTACCTCCGGGAGCAGGTCCTGCCCGGAGACGCCGGCCGGCGCGCCTGGGGCTGGGGCATCGGCAGTTCGTACCTCTGTGCGGCCCTGCTTTCACCCGTGCTGGGCGCGCTGGCCGATGCCCGCGCCGCCAAGCGAGGCTGGCTGGCCGTCACCGCTCTCTCGGGAGCACTCTGCGCAGCCTGTCTGGGGCTGGTGCCCCCCGCCATGCCCTGGCTGATCGTCGGCCTGTTCGTCTGCGCTAGCCTGATGTTCGAACTCTCCTTCAGTTTCTACAACGGTTTCTTGCCGGAACTGGCAGATGAAACACAGCTCAATCGGCTATCAGCGGCAGGCTTTGCCGCCGGCTATCTTGGCGGCGGCCTGGCGTTGGCCCTGGCCATCTTGCTGGTGCAGCTTGCGCCCCGCCTGCAACTCGATCCCCGCACAGCCCTGCGCACCTGCCTGGTATTCATGGGGCTGTGGTGGGCAGGTTTCACGTTGCCGGCCGTGATCGTGTTGCGAGACCGCTCGCCCCCGCGCGAAGCAAACCTGCCCTGGTACCGCGCAGCGGCGGCAGCGGTCGGCGAGGTGGCGCGCACGCTCCGCCATATTCGCCGTTACAGCATGCTCTCTCTGTTTCTGCTGGGGTTCTTGATTTACAACGAGGGCATCCAGACCGTGCTCAGCCAGGCCTCGAACTTTGCCAAGGATGCTCTCCAGATGACGGCCGGCGAACTGGGCCTGCTGGTGCTGGCCATCCAGTTTGCCTCGTTGCCGGGGGCATTGGCTGTGGGCAAACTGGCCGACCGCCTGGGCCAGAAGCCGGCCCTCATGCTCTGTCTAACCATCTGGGCGATGCTGCTGATCGCCGGCTTCTTCGTCACGCGGAAGGCGGAGTTCTGGGTGTTGGGCATGGTGGTATCCCTGGTGATGGGCGGGACGCAGTCCGTCAGCCGAGCGATCATGGGAGTGATGACGCCACCCGCGAGGACGGCGGAGTTCTTCGGTTTTTTTAGCCTCTCCAGCAAGGCGACCAGCATGGTGGGGCCGGTGGTCTACGTCGAGGTGAGCCAATGGCAAGGGCCGCACGCGGCGATATTGAGCCTGCTAGCATTTGTGCTGGCGGGCTGGGCCATTGCGGCGCGTGTCGACGTGCGTCGTGGGCGAGCACAGGCGCAGAGCGCGTCGCTGTGAACAGTCCAGGCTGGGGGGATTGCGCGGCGGCCGGCGTCGTGGGGCCGGCGGCCACGGGGCACGCCCAGCGCGGGGCTGCCGGTGCGCTACGGGCAGGCGCTCTGGGCGTGCCAACGCGGCTGGGGTTACTCTTCGATGGGCAAGGTGTAGCTGATGCCTCCGAGGACATCCCCCACCTTGTAGCCGGCATGGCAGATGATGCATTTCTGATTGACGGCCGGTACGAGGGTCATGGCTCGCAGGAACCGCTTGCCGTCACGGTTCTCGACCTCGTCGAGGTAGGTCTGGCCGGCCAGGAGAGACTTGACGGACTTGGCCTCGAAGGCATCTGCCGGCTTGTTCTCTGCATTGAGGGGGTTGCCCGTGGCATCCACCAGTCGGGCATGATGCCAACCCTTCTCCTTCATGGCGGTGAACACCAGGCGTGCCCACTCTCCGGCGGCGAACGAGTTCTCATCCTGCACGTAGTGGTCGTTGACCAGAACCACGGCGGTCTTGTAGAGGTCGTCGAGCATGCGGACTTCGCGGCGGGCGCGTTCCACTGCTTGCGAGGCGCTGCTGGCCGCGGGCACCTTGTCGAATGCCTGCCCGGCCATCCACGCGGAGAGGAGCCCGGCCAGAGCGGCTGCGCCCAGGATTGTGAGGTTGCGGTGGGTCATGGTGTTAGGTTCCTCCATTGGGTTGATGTGGTTCAGCCTGGCGGCGGGCCTTGCGGCGAGCCAGGCCATATTAGGATATTCATATCCTAATATCTTGTTATCCCCAGTCTGAGGCATGCTACAATGGTTGTCAAGCTCTCTGTTCGCCCATGCCCCAAACGTGGCAGCGTTGCCTATGATCTCTCAAACTGCCGAGTATGCCCTGCGTGCTGTGGTTTACCTGGCCGACCATGCCGATCGCCCCCATACGGCTCGGGAAATCGCCAAGGCCAGCCACGTACCGCTGGGCTACCTCTCAAAGGTACTTCAAGAACTGGTGCGTGCCGGGCTGGTCGCGTCGCAGCGGGGATTGCACGGAGGGTTCCGGCTGGCCCGCTCCCCTGCCAAGCTGACCGTCTGGGACGTGATCCAGGCCGTGGATCCCATCCGCCGCATTCGCACCTGCCCGCTTGGCCTCAAGGCCCATGGCGCGAACCTTTGCCCCATGCACCACCGGCTCGATCAGGCCATGGCCATGGTGGAAGAGGCCTTTCGCTCCTCCACGGTGGCGGAACTGCTGGCAGAGCCCACCTCCAGCAAGCCACTCTGCCCCTTCCCGCATACCAAGTCGTGCGACCACAGACCGGTACCGGCCTAGCCGAAGTTCAGGGTGGCACGGGGCCGTGCAGCGAACACGGGGAGGGCAGGTGCTCCGTCGGCAGGCTCAAGGACCTTGTTTTACAACTTGCACGTTTGAAGAGTTGGGCTTGCCCGCACAGGCGGCGTTGTGTACAAGGCCGTGCCAAAGGTGACGGGGCAAGAGGCAGGCGAGGGATGAGCCATGCAGCGTTGGGCCATATGCTTGGTGGCGGCGGGGTTGGCGCAGGGGCTGGTCGGGGCCGCCCAAGCCCAGCAGGGTACTGGGCCGAAAGCAGTCCAGGTAACTCTGAAGGATCAGCTTGAGAAGGCGCTCAGGGCCCGCCGTCCGCAAGAGTTTGCAGCCATCGGCCAGGTTCTAAAGGGGGTGGAACAGGGCGTGCTGCCGCTCGACATTGTGCAAACCTCTTTCAACTGGTCGCGGAAGAAGCGTGCCAATCGCGTCCAGTACTTCATTCTGGCAGTGAATGCCCAGGCCCGACGCCGGGGGGTCGATTTTCACGTGCCGCTGCGGTAAAAGCGCGCCACGTCGAGAGGTTGTTGGTCCCGCCGTTCCGCAAGGCTCGGAGGGCACCACATGCAAGGAAGGCTCTGCGCTGCTACCTCCGCACTTCGACGGCTAGCGGGACCATGCAGCGGAAGCGCCGAGACGCGACGGATTGTGTTCGACCAGGCCGCCCGGCGCTAGGCGGTGTGTGCGTGGCGTGCCAGCAGCCTTGCCGATTGCGGCGGACGCCAAGCTGAACCTATCCCACGCGTCGTGCCTGGCGCCTTGGCGAGCGGCGAGGCCGCCTTCCTCTGAAGCTGCTTTTCTCGTATACTTTTTGCCTTTCTTTGCGATTTGGCGTGTTTGCCTGTTTTTCCTGAGGTTGTGTTGATGACGGATCTGGTTCCCGCTCATGGCGGCTTGACCCGCCCTGTGTGCCGAACCGTGCCGGCGAGCGAGTTGCCCGTCTTTCTTGCCGAGGCTGCGAAGCTGCGGCGCGTGCCGGTCTCGGATGCGGATCTCTCCACGGTGTACCGCTTTGGCGATGGTGCGCTCAGTCCATTGACCGGCCCGATGGATTCGGCCACTTACGAGTGCGTGCTGGAGCACGGCTACATCGTCCACGGCGGCACGCGCTATGCCTGGACGATTCCCCTGTCGCTGCCGGTGACGGCACAGCTTGCGGCCGAGTTGCACACCGGCGACCGCGTTGCGCTGGAGAACTCGTCCGGCCAGATTGTGGCCACGTTGGATATCACCGACATCTTCGAGTGGGACAAGCCACGCTACCTCAAGAGCGTTTACCTGACGGAACGCACCGACCATCCCGGCGCTGACATGGTGCTGAAGGCGGATGCGGAAAAAACCTACCTCCTGGGCGGCACGGTCCGCGTGTTGCCCCAGCCCAAGCATCCGGCGTTTGGGCAGTACCTGCACACGCCAGCGGAGGTCCGCGCTCTCTTGCGGCAGAAGGGCTGGGACCGTGTGGTCGCCTTCCAAACGCGCAATCCCTTGCACCGAGCCCATGAGTATGCCCTGGTGTACGGCCTGGAGGTGCTGTTACGGGCAGGCCACAACGCTGGGGCCTGCCTCAATCCGCTGGTGGGCGAAACCAAGGGCGACGACGTGCCCGCGGAGATTCGCATGCGGACCTACGAGGCGCTGTTAACGGAACGCGCCCTGGGTGAGGGGGATAGCGACCCCGCCCTGTGGGGGCCGCGCGGAGAGGCCGTGCCCGACCGGGTGTTCCTGCTGGGCCTGGATATCAAGATGTTCTACGCGGGGCCCAAGGAAGCGGTGATGCACGCGATCTACCGGCAGAACTACGGCTTTACAGACATCATTATCGGCCGCAAGCATGCCGATGCCCCCTACCATGACGGCACGCCGATCTGGGGAGATTTCGATGCGCAGACCATTTTCGACCAGCTCGCCGGCGACCTGCGGATCAAGCCGCTCAAGGTGGGCTTTGCCGCCTACTATGAGTCGGTGGGCCGTGTCGACCTGATGGAGCTGCACCCGGGCGAGAAGCCGGTGTTCATCTCCGGCAAGGATGTGCGCAAGACGCTGCTGGAGGGCCGCACGGTGGACCCACGCATCATGCGGGAGAGCACGTCGCGCATCCTGGTTGCCGCCATGGCGGGAAGCGCGTAACGGCCGGCCGACACCTGCAAACGTATGGCCCTCGCCAGCGCGGGGCCCGCCAGGGTGGCCCCCCCGTTCAGCCCTGCGGGCCTAACGAAGCGGCGCGTGGCGCCGGCCGCGCCCCGTACGCTTGCCGAGGGAGGGTCATCTTCGAGCACATGCACCGGGCCGATACCCCCCGCATCCCGTACGGTTGCGGAGAGAGGCGCATCCGCAACCTGACCCTCGCCTGCGGGGGGTGGCGCAGAGGTTCATCACGACACCTGCGTGCCCGCACATGGGCGCACGAATGTTCGATCGCTTGCGGTCTGGCGGCGCCAACGGGGCGGTGGCGGAAGCCTAGCGGCCAAGCTATGAGTAGAATAACAAGATACAGACACACAGTGGCAGCGTGGGGACGCTGCCCCGCCTCCCATCTTGCCTCGACAGGTGGTTGAAAGCATGAGCGAGATTTCGAGTCCTCCCGCACCAGCGCACGCAGAGGAAGAGGCGGTCTCCCTTGTACCGCTGGAGGGCTGGCATTGCACTCATCTGTTTTACCGCTTTGACCGGGCAGTTCTGAAATCGCTTTCTCCAGCCGAACGCGCGGCCGGCTGCCAGCAGCTCGTGGCGTTGCTGGATCCTCAGGGCGAGCACGCGCCGGCGCGGCTCCAGACGTCGATCGTCAGCGGTCACAAGGCTGACTTCGCCCTGATGATGCTGGACCCCGACCCGCTCAAGCTCGATGCGCTACATCAGCGGTTGATGGCCTCGGCGCTGGGGCCGGCCTTGGTGCCGGTGTGGAGCTTCGTCTCGCTGACGGAGGTTTCGGAGTACGTGCCCACCGTCGAACAGTATGGCCGCCGCCTGGTGGAAGAGGGAGAGGACCCCGATAGCGCGAGTTACAAGGCCAAACTGCGTGCCTACGAGTCGCGCGAGGCAGCCATGCGCCAGCAGCGGCTGATGCCCGAGTTGCCCCCCTGGCCCAGCACCTGCTTCTATCCCATGAACAAGAAACGCGAAGTGGGGGAGAACTGGTTCCTGCTGCCCTTTGAGAAGCGTAACCGCCTGATGGCCGAGCATGGCCGCAGCGGCATGCGCTTTGGCGGCAAGGTGACGCAGCTCATCACCGTCTCCGTGGGGCTGGATGACTGGGAGTGGGGCGTAACGCTCTGGGCACGCAATCCCCAGTTTCTGAAGGAGATTGTGTACCGCATGCGATTCGATGAGGCCAGCGCACGCTATGCCGTGTTCGGGCCCTTCTACACCAGCTATGTGACCACCGCCCAGCACATGCTGGCGCACTGCCGGATTCCTCCCGAGTGAGTGCCCCGCACACCCAGCCCACGGCGAGGCCCACTGCGCCTGCCGAGGTCGCGTTGTGCATTACCAGCCTGGCTGTGGGCGGTGCCGAGCGGGCCTTGGTCGAGCTGGCGCTGCGGTTGGACCGCACTCGCTTTCGGCCGAGCGTCTATGCGCTGGCGCCGCCACCCCCGCTGGAACGATCGCTCATACCCGCCTTGGAGAGTGGCGGAGTGAGCACGCATTGCCTGGGCGTACGGCATGCCGGCAGTCTCTGGCCCGCCGTGCGGCGGTTGGCGCGGCAATGGCGGCAGCGGCAGGTGCAGCTTGTTCAGACGTTTCTATTCCATGCGAATCTGGTAGGGAGGATTGCCGCGCGGCACGCCGGCATTCCGCATGTCGTGGCTGGCCTGCGCGTCGCCGAACGCGGGCGGCGCTGGTACCTCTGGCTCGATTGGCTGACCAGCGGCCTGGTGCATCGTTACGTATGCGTCAGTCAGGCCGTTGCCGAGTTCAGCCGCACGGTTGGGCACTTGCCCAGCGAGAAGCTGGTGGTGATTCCCAACGGCGTCGATCTGGACCGTTGCCGCTCGGCGTCGCCCGCAGATCTGGAGGCGTTGGGCCTGCCGCCTGGACGACGTGCCGTGATCTTTGTCGGGCGGCTGGAGCAGCAGAAGAACATCCTTTGGTTGATTGAGCATGCGGGGCTGTGGCTCGATCGGCTGCCTTCTCACCACCTGCTGATGGTGGGGGACGGGCCTTTGTACGAGCCTGTTCGCGAGCGGCTGCGCGTACTTCCCTGGGGAGACCGCGTGCATCTGGCTGGCTGGCGGGCTGACGTGCCGAGCATTATCAAGGCGAGCGATGTGCTGGTGCTGCCCTCACTGTGGGAGGGTATGCCCAACGTGGTACTGGAGGCCATGGCGTGTGGGCGGCCCGTCGCGGCGGCCGAGGTGGAGGGCGTGCGTGAGCTGCTGGACGCAAGAGCGGCTGAGCAGACGTACAAGCCAGGCAATGCCGAGGAGCTGGCTGCTCGTGTAATTCGTGCCTGCACCGACCGAGCTTGGGCCGAGGAAGTCGGCGCCGCCAACGCACGGCGTGCGGCGGAGTTCAGTTTGCCCGCCATGGTGGAAGCATACGAACGCTTGTATGCCGATCTGCTCCGATGGTAGCGATGCCCGCGGAGTGGGCCGCGGCGTTGCAGGTTGGGTCAAAGGAGGCGAAACCCCAGGATGAAGCCGTACGGCATTGCGGGCCACCGAGCAAACTAAAACGTCGAGATCAAGCGGTCGAGCACGAGTGGGCCTCGCGTTTGGACTCACGGGGCACGCGCCGCACGGCGACAAACCACCCTGATCGTCGACCAATGCGGTGTTCACGCTGGGGCATGGCAGCTCGGTGTTCGATAGGGCCAAGGACGGGCCGGTGACGGGGCCGATTCTCGAACCCAGGTGGCCCGCTTTTCGCAGCCCGCTCTGGCCCGCCTTTCGCTGCTCATCAAGAGCAAGCATTCAGCAGGGGGAGCGGCCTGTGGTCGCCCCGCCCTGCTGGCCGGCGTGCTGCTGATCGCGAGCAAGCAATCAGCCTCTGCGGAGGCTGCACTGACTCGCTTTGGTGCGGCTGAGGCTATAGAGCAGGGCAGCGCGCGGGTTCATGCTTGCGCCCGCTTGGGGCGGCGGCACACGTCGGGGCACTCACTTGTTGAGAATCAGCTTGCCGTTACGTGTTACGCGGAGGCGATAGACCTGGCCCCGGTATTCGATCTGAACCTCATTGCGGCCTGCTGCCAGTTCAGAGAACTGTATGCGAAGGTCGGCCTGAACCTTTGGGCTTGTGTTCGATGGGGGGCGAGGCTGCTCTGACTTTTGCTCCAGCGACATCATTGTAAACCATTGACCTGCAAGTTGTTCTGACTTTCTTGCCGAAGCTGACCTGATCTCGAAAAAAGTTTTGGGGCCAGGCTATTGACACGCTGTGTCAATGCAGCTAAAAACTTATCGATACTGAGTCTCAGTGTCAACAAGTTTCGTGCCGGGTCGCAGCCAGCCCTTGCTGTTGGCAGGTGCCAGCCACGTCTCCCGGGGCCCGGTTGTATTGCAGCCGGGCGCACCCTTACGTGGAGGACCTGCCATGGATTACCGCTTCGTCATTGCCAAATGCGTCGGCGGTCTCGTCGCCGGAAATGCCCTTCGGATCCCGAGCCGCGCGGCGAGCCGCCGGCGCACTCGTGCTGCCTTTACGCTCGTGGAGATGCTGGTAGTGGTTGCCATCATTGGTGTGCTGGTGGCGCTGGTCATGCCCGCCGTGCAATACGCTCGCGAGGCGGCACGCCGCAGCCAGTGCAGTAACAATCTCAAACAGATCGGCATTGCCATCCATCTGTACCACGACACCTACCGCAAGTTCCCCATGGCCACGCACTGGCGGGGAAAGTACTACAGCGCCTTCACCGCCATCTTGCCATACCTCGAGCAATCTCCCGTTTACCAGGGATACGACCCCAAGCTCAGCGCATTCGACCCCCTCAATGCGGCCACGGTGGCCATACCGATCGCCACGTACACCTGCCCCAGCATGGTGCTGCCTAGGCAGGTGCCGGCCAGAAGGTGCGGCGAGTCCGCTGCGCCCGCCAGCTACGCCGTGTGCATTGGCAGTGCCAGCGGCTGGGGGCCCATTCACAACGGTGCCATTGTGGCACACGACAAGGGCAGTTTTGGCTTTGACGATATCCTGGACGGCACAGCCCATACCCTGATGGTTGGCGAACTGGATTACGGGCTGGCCAACTACAACTTCACCAGCGGCGCTTGTGTGGGCATGCACCGTGGAGGCGTTTCGGCGTGGGGGATCGGCTACCCAGGCTATTCGATGGCCTGCACGGTGGGCGTGTACAACTCCGACAAGCTGATTACCGGTTTTCAGGAGTTTGAGACGTTTCGTAGCGACCACGAGTCGGGGGCGCATTTCGCGTTTGTCGACGGTGGCGTACATTTCATACACGACTCGGTGGATAAGACACTGCTCGATGCTCTGGCCACGCGGCGTGGCAAGGAGGGGATCGACTGGGAGGATCTGCGGTGAGCCACAGTCTGACGTGCCACGGTTGCGGCAGCAGCGGGCAATTCTCTTGGGAAGCTCGGCTGCGGCCATCCGGGTCGGGAAAGGCCGGCCGGCAGTGGGTTGTGTCTGGCAAGTGCGCTGGTATCGTGTTGGCCGCCGTGGTCGCCATCTCGCTGTGCGGCTGCGGGGCCAAGGGAGCGGCGCGTGCCGCTGTAAAAGGGCGGGTGACGCTCGATGGGCTGCCGCTTCCCTCGGGTGCCATCCACTTTGTGCCCGTGGGCGATACGAAAGGTCCCCTGGCGGCCGGCCGAATCGTCAACGGCGAGTACGCCCTTTCCAGCAGCGAGGGGCCGGTGGTGGGGCGCGTGCGTGTCGAGATCTACTCTCCCACGGAGCCAAGCGTGCCTTTGGACGACCCGGTGGCCTTTGCAGGGGCGGATGTCAGTGCGGTTCCCCAGGAGCGGCTGCCGGCTCGCTACAACCGAGCCTCCAACCAGTTTGTGGACATCACGGCGGCAGGTGAGAACGCGTTCGATTTCAATCTGACTTCCGACCCCTAAGACCCTTTGTTTCCATCAGGAGAGAACAGCCATGTTGAACAGCAAGCACTATTTGGTCGCCCTGCTGGCAGGCGTTTTGCTGTCCCTGTCGGGGCAGCTCATGCTGCTGGCCGAAGAACCGGCCGCAGGCAGCGTGGAGCAGGCAGCAGCGCAGCAGAGCGCCGAGGAACTGATGCGCCGGGCACATGATGCGCGGGCCACGTGGGAGGGTATGCCCGGTTTTGCCGCCGACATCCTTGTGAACGCCGACGGCCTCACCGCGGCAGGCAGCCTGGAGGTGGGGCCGGATGGAGAGGTTGCCCTCAAGCTAGAGGGAGACTTTCCCTGGGTCGAACGTACCCTCCGTTCACTCGCAGCGCACCGCCGCGCCGAGTCGCGTGGCTCGTATGACGTCTCGTTTGCCGATGACGAGGTGTACCACCCCCTCGGCCGCCTGATCAAGATCAATGATGACAGCTTGATGGGCAGCCAGTACCGCATCCAGGGAGATGTCATCCGTGAGGTCCATCGCAAGCTGAACGACGTGCGCTTCACGATCACCGTGCTGGAGGTGGCGCGCAACGCGGAGGGCAAGTACCTGCCAGCCGTGTACACCGTGAGCTTCTGGGATGCCGATAGCGGCAAGCTGAAGAGCACTTCGGTGGTGCATGACGAGTGGATGCGGCTCGGTCGCTGGGACGTGCCCTCACGCGTGATTTCGATCGAGACTGCCGATGGGGCGCGCCACGTGCGTGAGATTCGCTTCAGCGGCCACCGACTGCTCGATGCTCAAGCTGCAAAGTGAGTCTTGCGGGTGGGGGGGACCGGGGGCAGGCATAGGCTGCGTCTGCCGCACTGGGTGCAGCTTGCCGTTGGGGAGCGGCTTGCTGCGCCTGGAGCGGCTTGGCCGCGTGCGGGCCGGCTTGCTGCACGCAGAGCGCAGCTAGGCGGTCAAGGCCAGCACGGCCGCGGTTCGGCTGGCGGCACCGGCACAGTGCCGAGATGCTACACGGGCAGCCCTATCGCATGCCGCCATCAGGCTCTGCGGGCTGCGGCGGAGGCATCGTCTTGGCCGCCGCGTGTTGCGCCACCCGGCGTTCGGTCAGCTCGATTGCCGCTTGCAGGCCGCGAGCCTTGTTCAGGGTTTCCTGGTATTCGTTGGCCGGCACGCTGTCGGCGACGATGCCAGCCCCCGCCTGCACGTAGGCGGTGTCGCCTTGCAGCACAATCGTCCTCAGGGCGATGCAGGTATCCATGTTGCCGCCAAAGTCGATGTAGCCCACCGCGCCGGCATAGGGCCCCCGCCGGTGCGGCTCGACCTCATCGATGATCTGCATGGCACGCACCTTGGGCGCGCCGGATACCGTGCCTGCGGGCAAGCAGGCACGCAAGGCATCGAAGGCATCCTTGCCTGGTGCGAGGCGGCCCGTGACGTTGGAGGTAATGTGCATCACGTGGCTGTAACGCTCCACGGTCATCACGTCGGTCAACTGCACGGTGCCGTAGCGGGAAACGCGTCCCACGTCGTTGCGGCCCAGATCCACCAGCATCACGTGTTCAGCGCGCTCCTTGGGATCGGCCAGCAATTCTTCGGCCAGGCGCAGGTCTTCTTCTTCGGTCTTGCCGCGGGGACGTGTGCCGGCGAGCGGCCGCACGGTGACCTGGCCGTTCACGACACGCACCATGATCTCGGGAGAGCTGCCCACCAGCGTGCAATGGGGCGTGCGGAGGTAGAACATGAACGGGCTGGGATTGATCACCCTCAGGGTGCGGTAGATTTCCAGCGGCGGCGCATGCACGGTGGCAGTTAACCGCTGGCTGATCACGACCTGGAAAATGTCTCCCGCGCCGATGTACTCCAGGCAGCGATCGACCATGCTTTCGAAGTCGGCTTGCGAGAAGTTCGATTTCCAGTCCAGCGTTGGCTTGCCAGGAGGTTCAATGTCTGCTAGCGGCAGCTCGGCCGCCGGGCGGCTCAGCGCAGACACCAGCTCGTCCACCCGCTGGCAGGCCTCGTCATAGGCCTCGCGCAGAGGCCGTCCGCCGGCGAGCCGGGCCAGCACCACCACGAGCATCGTCTTGTTCACGTGATCAAACACGACCATGCGGTCGTAGAGTGCGAAGCTCAGATCGGGCAGGCCGCGATCGTCTGGGGGAGCGTGGGGCAATCGCTCGATGTAGCGCACGGCATCGTAGGATGCGTAGCCGACCGCACCTCCTGTAAAGGGGGGGAGGCCCGGAACCTGGGCAACTCTCCAACGCGCCAGCTCGAACCGCAGCATCTCCAGCGGGTCGGCCGCGGCACACCGCTTTACCTCCCCTTCCGGCTCATCCATGATCTCCACCCGCTTACCCCACGCGTAGAACTCGGCAAACGGGCGCGAGGTGAGAAAGCTGTAGCGCCCCACCTTTTCTCCGCCCACGACGCTTTCAAACAGGCAGGCGCAGGTTCCTTCGTCGATACGGGTGAAGGCACTGACGGGGGTGAGCGCATCGCTCACCAACCGCCGATAGACGGGAACGAACTCCACCCCCTGTGCCAGCCGGCAGAAGGTCTCGAAATTGGGATGATGCGTCATTCAAGGCAGCCGCGAGAAACGTTAAGCAGCTTAGCAACCCGGTGGGGCGAGGGCAACGGGGCAAGCTGGGCAGCCGCCTCAGGTCCTCTGGCCCTCGGGCAACTACCAGCACAAGGGGGTGCCGCCCCAACGGAGGGGCGTAGGGCAAAGCATCGGGTGGGCCGCGGCCCGTACGCAGCGTGCGCACCCGTCCGCAGTGCGGGGTGACAGGTGAGCCGCGCTCGGAAATCGGGAGTTGTGGTGCCGAGCTGGCCGGGCACGGCGGGGAACATCCCCCATCGGGAGATTTATCCATCCGCTGCGGGCAAGAGGGGTGATCGACCGATCAAAGGAACAGTCTGGCAAGTGGCGGGGTTGACGCCGGTTGTCATAGGGCCGCTGGCGGTCGTGAGGGCATGTGCCAGGGCGGGGGTTTCTTCGCAAACTTCCTTGACGGGCTTGGGCATGGTTCTTACGATTGCCGTGGGGGTGCGACTACCCGGCGGAGCTGGTCGTTCGGCCTTGTGCAAGCTTGGCTTCGTGGCGGCCGCGCAGGGTATGATCCTGCCCTGAACGAATAGTCGGTACGGTCTACTTAGGAGATGCTGCTCCATGACTCACGTCGTTGCCGAGCCGTGCTTCGGTTGCAAGTACACCGACTGCGTGGTGGTCTGCCCGGTCGAGTGCTTCTATGAGGGTGAAAAGATGCTGTACATCCACCCGGAAGAGTGCATCGACTGCGAGGCGTGTGTGCCAGAGTGCCCGGTGGAGGCGATCTTCCACGAGGACAACCTTCCCGAGCAGTGGAAGGAGTTCAAGGAACTGAACGCCGAAATGGCGCCGCAGTGCCCGGTGATTACAGAGAAGAAAGAGCCGCTAGCGGGCAAACAGTAGCACGGTGGTGGGGTTTCTCGCCGCGCACGGCGCCTCACGCATTTCAGGGGGTGCTGTTGCGGCATGCCCGCGTACAAGCGACACGCCGCCGCACCGCTCCACCAGCGAGGTGCAGGTGCCTCGTGGCGCACATGATCGAGAGAAGGTGCCGCGAGCCCCAGTGCCCGGTCTGCGGGTCCCACGGACCAGCAGACTGCTGCCTGGAGCGGAGCAGTTGCTGAAGATTGCGCCATCGGCCTGTCCAGCCGGTAACGCTGGCTGCCCCGAGGCAAGGGCGGAGGGGGGGGCCTTCGGGCATGACTTGCGCGCGCCGTGGACGAAGCAGGGCAGTGAATACCCGACTCGCCTAGCGTGTCCCGGCCGCCGTTGCCCGAAAAGGAACGGCTGGTCAATCCCGGCTGGCGCGGGCGTCGCCCTGAGGGGCCGCGCGCACGATAGATGGTGAGGAGCCTGCAATGCAACGAATGATGCTTGGCGGCACCGCCGCACTATTGCTTTCCGTGGCGTGGCTGGTCCGCCCCGCATGCGGGGCCGAAGCGTTGCCGACGGACTACGAACTTGTCTCCCATACCGACGCCACGCTCGCCGCGTGGTGGTTGAAGCCCGAAGAGAAGCGCTTTGACGAGATCGGCTGGGTGGACGGGCTGATCGCTGCGCGCAGACTCTCGGCGGAGAGGGGCCGCCCGCTGTTCCTCTTTACGATGGATGGCAGAGTGAACACGGGGCGGTGCTGAGGCGGCGCCGCCGCCATGAGGACGGGTCCGTTCTCAGACACGCGGGTCATCGAGCGTTTGAATGCCTACTTCGTTCCCGTGTACGTGGTGAACGAAGACTATGCCCCGGACGGTCCCGCACCTGCGGAGGAAAAAGCAGAGCGGGACCGGATTTACCGTGCAGCGCTGGCAGCCGGCATGTCCACAGGTACGGTGCATGTGTACGTCGTGGCTCCCGAGGGGCAGCCGCTGGGTACCTTGCATGTGGCGCGTGCGGCACGCACGGAGCGGCTGTTAGAGTTGCTCGATGGAGTGGTGGCGGAGCTGGGCCTGAAACCAGGGGAGCCGTTGGCGGCGCCAAGGCCGCAATCGGTACCCAGAGGGCATGAGCCCGGCTCGCTAGTGCTGCACTTGGTGGCCCGGGGACTGGGCGGCGGCGGATCCTGGGACGGCACCGCCGAAAACTGGATTGTTTACTCGACCGAGGAAGCCGCTCTCTGGCTGCCCTCCGGCGAGCTGGCCGAGGGCCGCTCGTGGACGATCGAGCCCTGTCTGGCCGAGCGTCTGCTCGTACACATCTATCCTGTGACCGAGAACAACGACGTGACGAAGAACTCCATCGAGGCCGGCGAGCTTCGGGCGAGGGTCGTGCAGGTTGGTGCGCAGCGCGTGCTGGTGCGTCTGGATGGCCGGTTGCAGATGCGGCATGACTTTTATTACCAGCCGGACGGCAACCTGGTGGAAACGGATTTGGTGGGCTATCTGGAGGTGGAACGCTCCTCGGGTTGCCTGGCCGGGCTGCGCCTCGTCACTCATAACGGCCGCTACGGCGGCGGCCGCTTTGGCGTGGCCATTCGCATGGCCGAGGCAGAGACATTGCCTCTACGCCAGTAACTCGGCAATGGGGGTGCCGTGGTCCGTGGCGGGGGCGATGGCACCAAACTGATTGCGAAACTCGAGTGCCGGATCGATACCCAGGGCTGTTAGCAGCGTGGCGAACAGGTCCGGCACGCTGACAGGGGTCGAGTCGATCTCGAGGCCCGTTTCATTGGTCTGCCCGATGGCCAGGCCGCCCCGCAGCCCTCCGCCGCCCAGAACCACGGGCGTGACCTGGGGAAAATGGTCCCGGCCGTTATTGGCGTTGATTTGCGGCGTGCGGCCAAATTCTCCCATCCAGACCAGAACTGTCTCCTCCCACAAACCGCTGGCCTGCAAGTCGTCCATCAAGACGGACCAGGGGCGGTCGATCTCCTGGCAGAGGCGGGCAACGTTCTCGAAGTTATCCGCGTGCGTGTCCCAGCCGCCGTGGGCCACCTCGACGAAGGGCACGCCTGCCTCCAGCAAGCGGCGGGCCAACAGACAGCGCTGTGCGAACTCGCCCTCGCCGTACCGCTGTCGGTCGGAGTCGGACGCCTGGGCGATGTCGAGCGCTGACACGAAATGCGTGGTCAGCATGCGCTCGATGCGTGCCAGAGAAGCGCTGCGGCGGGCGAGCGCCGCATCGCCATGCTGCGCATCGAACGAGCGATTGAAGGCGAGCAGCCGCTGGAGGGCATGGCGTTGCCGCCGCAGGCCCGTGATCAGCCGCACGGCCTCTTCCGGGTTTTCCACGGCGAAAGGCGCATGATCGGGACCAAGATAGGCAGGCCCCAGACCGCGCGCGCCAATGGAGACAAACAGCGGATAATCGGCCGGCGGACTCTGATGCGACACAATGGATCCCAGCGCCGGCCGAGGAAAGGCCTGCACCTGCGGATAGCCCGTGTGCAAGTAATACTCGCCCCGCCCATGGTCCCCCTCGGGTGACGTCATACTGCGGATGATGCTCAACCGGTCCATGCGTTTAGCGATCTCGGGCAAGTTCGCGGCAATGTGCAAACCCGCCACCCGCGTGGCAATCGCCTGCGTAGGCCCCCCCGTCGCCGTCCCCGGCTTGGGATCGAACGTTTCCATCTGGCTAGGCCCGCCGGCCATCCACAGCACCAGGCAGCGCTTGCGAACCCGGCCCGCGTCCGCCGCAAACAGCCTGTCGCAGCGGTGTCTCAAGGCAAAGGCGAACAAGCCTCCCAGGGCGCTGGTGCAGAAATGGCGGCGGTGCAACATGGCGTACACGTTAGGGCTCCTTTCTGTGTGGCGGGCAGTTGTCAGGGGCATCAGCCTGTCAGCCCGAAGATCGACTAGTGATTGAAGGCGAACTCACTGCTGTGTACGAGCAAGTAGGCCACCTCGCTGGCAGAACATCCGGCGCAGGTCTCCAGTTCTACGGCCGTGGGCTGCCGCCCTAAATATCTGATAAACAGCTCCTCGACGTTACGGCTGGCCGGCCTGGTATTTGCCACCAAACGCGACATCAATCCTTGTAACGTTTCGCGATATTCCCAGGTCGAGGCGAAGTCCCCCTCCAGCGCGTCGCCGTAGTAGGCCCTGACAAAGTTGCGCCGCTCTTCTGCATTCGGGGCGGCGCCGCTAGCGGTGCAGGCCGAGGCATAAAGCTGCTCGGGCAACAGCGGCTTGATGGGCCGCACGGCGAACAGCGTGCGGCGCCGGCTGTCGCCCGCTTCGGCGCGGGAGTCCAACTGGTAGGCTCGCGAATTGCAAATCAACCTGATCATGTGCCGCAGATCAAAGCCGCTGTGGCGGGCCTCGTCTGTCAGGTACTCCAGCAGTTCGGGCACCACGGGAGGATTCTCACGGCTGAAGTCATCCACAGGGTGCACGATGCCTCGTCCCAAGAAGTGGTACCAAAGTTGGTTGGCGAAGTTCCGCGCAAAGGGCCGGCTGCGGGTCACAAACAAGGCGAACTCGCTGCGCCACTGCGATGTGCGCGGCACAGCACCGCTGAGGAACCGGGGACGTTCCTCCGCTTCCACGTTGCGGACCACATCCACTACTCTCACATTCCCCGGAGACACCTCCTCTCGTTCGATCGTGTCGAAGAACCGGCTCATGCCCGCAAAATCCTGCTGCGTCCAGCGGTCAAAGGGATGGTCGTGGCAACGGGCACAGTCCAGACGTATCCCCAGGAAGGCTCGCGAGACCTTGACGATCGGCTCTTCGGGATAGCGGAGCAAGAAGTTCACTGGAGCCGAGAAGGCCGACTCGCCGGTCGCGGACACCAACTCCTGCACAATTTCATCATACGGGCGGCGGCTGTGCAATTGTGCGGCGAGCCAGTCGACCAGCATCAGGCGAGCCCCGGACGTATCTTCCAGATCGTATCCGTATAATTGCGTCGTCCACAACTCCGCCCAGAAGGAAATAAACTCTTCGCTGTCCAGCAGCCGCTCGATAAGCCGCTGGCGGTCGGGGCTGGCGAGAAATTCCCGGCGTTCCTCCAGCGTGGGAATCCTGCCCAGCAAATCCAGGGTCGCGCGCCTGAGGAACACCTCGTCTGCGCAGGGAGGGGCCGGTTCCATGCCAGCCGCAGACCACACCCGCTGCAAAATAGAGTCAATTGAGGGCGCAGGCTCCGCGGCAGCCGACCTCAGCACGCCAGCCAGCAGCATGCCCGCCACGGCCGCAAGCAGGACTCGCCGGCAGTGTGATGATTTCCCGCTCCACATGTAGTAACGCTCCTTCTCGACGCTCGCCAAATACTTTTCTCTCGCACTCTCCCGGCACGGCCACGCTGTCCGCTCCCTGGCACGCCATGCGGCACCCTTGCGGGCCCCCTCTTGCCGCGGCAGGAGGTTGAGCGGCACGCCGGCCGCTTTTCGCCCTAGAAATCGGTCTGCTGAAACTGGGCCTCCAGCTCGCGCGCCTGGTCAATCACCTCGGCAATCACATCCACCGCCCAGTCGCGCAGTACCAGCCCTTCGGTTGTCTCATCGAAATACTCGTCGATCCAGAGCTGCAAGGCGTCTGGTTGCTCCATGGTCGCGGCCTGACGTGCCAGGTCTCGCAGGAGCAGCTTACCCAGATAGGACTGCATGGCCTGCTGCAATCTTTGGTCCTGGAGGCGCTTGGCCAGCATGTCGATGCTGCGTCCCCGTCGGCGCACTTCGCGGAACTCGGAAAAATAGTCGGCCAGCTCTTCCATCAGTTGTTCCGGGGATTCGACAGCCAGCTCATAGGCATCCGCATCATTCTTGGCCACGCGATGCGAGAGCCACTCGCGCGCTGCCTCCGCCGCGGAGCGAGGCAGGTACTCCATATCGGCGGCAAGGCCGATCAAGGCGTGTTCGCTCTGCAGGTATTTCTTGAACCGGACATGCAGCTCGTCGCGCTCTTCCAGCAGCTCGATCAATCGATCGAGCGGTTCGCGCAGCGCCTGGCGCTGCTGCCACACGGCCCTGAAATGCTCGACATGCCCCAGCAGGTTGCGGCAGGCGTCCCGTTCGGTATTCAGGCGGAGGCCGGCGGCAACATCGTCCGTGGCCTCTTCCAGGTGCCAGTAGACGTCCTCCAGGTTCTGTTCCGTGATCCGCGAGGGATCTTCGATCACGCGCAGCGCGAGGAACTCTGCAAAAGGCTTGCTGCGCAACGCCTCCTTGAGCTGCTTGTGGAGGCCGTCCTCCTCTACCAGCTCCTCGGCCCAAACGCGCAGCTCCTGGTGCAGACTGTCCATCAGCGATGCGACGCGTTCGGCCTGTGCCAAGGTTTGCGCCGCCGCCGCGCGCCGGGCGGGACGGATGACATAGCGGCCTTCCGCGGTGCGCACCAGCAAGTCCTGCATCCGCTCCTGAACATCTTGCACATCCGGATGGAGCCCCGAACGCAGCTCATGGTAGTACACCGCGGCGCATGAAGCCTCGTGCAGCAGAAACCGCTTGAGCATGGCGGCTGCGTCTGACTTGGCAGCGAGTGCTGCCGCTACTTCTTGAAAGACGGGCGTCATCTGTTGGACAGCCTCATTGCCCAGCTCGACCCGACGCCGGTACACGGCCAGCTCTCTCTCGTGCTCAGGCCGCACCACCAGGGCACTGCCACGCTCTTCGAAGCGGCTGGCCACAAAGG
>JAIMBC010000092.1 GCA_023511675.1 Pirellulales bacterium | reverse complement strand
GAGACAGCACACCTTCGAGCCAGAAGCCTCGCGTCGCTTGCTGGCGGCGGCCAAGACGGCGGGCAGCACCTTCAACGACCTCTTGTTGCGAGATCTGTACCTGGCCTTGCACGCCTGGAACCGCGAGCATGCACGGCAGGGGGGAACGTTGTTGCGGCTGATGGTGCCGATCAACCTGCGAGCGGCGGCGGACGGAACTCTACCGGCGGCCAATGTTGTGGCCATGGCGCACATCGACCGGCGGCCGCATTGGTTTTCGCGGCGGTGGCTGCTGCGGACCATCCGGTGGGAGCTGGCCTTCATCAAACGTTTTCGCTTGAGCCTGGCCTTCCATCGAGCGGCGGCGCTGCTGGTGCGCACGCCGTGGGGATTGCGCCAGATGACCAGCAGCAAGCGCTGCTTTGCCACGGCCGTGCTCAGCAACGTGGGACGCTTGTTCGCCGATACACCGTTGCCGCGCGATGGCTCACGACTGCTCTGCGGCAACCTTCGGCTCGAATGCGTAGAATCGGCACCCCCGGTGCGCCCGCGCACCCCGCTGGCCATTAGCACCCTCTGGTATGCCGACCGCTTGACGGTGGTGTTCAACTACGACCGCCTCGCGCTCCGCCAGGCCGATGCCCAGACGCTGCTTGCCCTGTATATCAGCCAGCTCGGGCGCACCATCGAAGAGGGCGCGTAACGGGGCGCCGGCCATGGCAGAGCAGCGAGGCGTGACAGCGGGGCAACGTGGTGAGGGGCATCACGGTTGTAAGGCATCTTGGTTGTGGGGCATCTTCGGAGTCGCGCAGCTTGGCGGGGCGGCAGGTGGGCAGCGGGGCAGGTTCGCGGCGGGGAATGTTGCTATTGGGGCATCTTGGGAGCGGGGACGCGGCGTCTGGACGGCACGCAGTATCTGAGCAGGGGACATTTGGGCGGCGAGGGCTGCGGAGTCTGGGCGTCCCTTCCCCGTGCCAGGCAGGCGGGCCGCCGCGCACAGGGCGCCACAGGCGCCGGCCCCACTGCGGCACCAGGCGCCCCGGCGGGTTCCGGCGAATCGATTGCCTTGCGGCTGGCCCGGCTGATAGACTAGCAGGGCGCTGCAAGTTCGTTTTCGCCAGCGAGGCCGCCACGTAGGTGAGGCGCATCGATGTTCTGGTCTGCGTCGGATGTTCTCAACTGCGGCTCGCCTGTTCAGACACGCCTGGGGCGTGTTGTGTGCGTCTGGCTGGCCGTGGCATGCACGGTTCCGTGTGCCCTCGCCGCTGATGCGGTCCATCCGACAGAGCTGGACTTGCCCGTCACGGCCATCGAACCGGCGGCTCTCGCCCAGCAAATCGATACCTCCTTGCAGCGTGCCTGGGCCGCCGCCGGCATCGTGCCTGCGCCGGCAGCCGACGATGCCGAGCTGATGCGCCGGCTCTACCTGCACATCGTGGGCAAGATCCCCACCGCTGCGGAGGCACGCGACTTTCTCGACTCCACCGCGCCAGACAAGCGCGCCCAGCTTGTGGAGGAGCTGCTGGCGCGCGCCGCCTTCGCCACACACATGGCAAGTGTGTGGCGCGAGCTGCTGTTGCCGGGGGCATACAATAACCCCGAGACGGTGGGCCTCATCGCACCCCTCGAAACGTGGTTGCGGCTGAGATGGGCGGAGGACACGCCCTATGACCGCCTGGCCTTCGAGCTGTTGACGGCCCGCGTGCAGCCGCCTGGCGGCATGCAAGCAGTACGGGCACCAGCGAGCAGAGCCAGCCCGCTGAGTTTTTACCAGTACAACGAGTTCAAGCCGGAGAGCCTGGCGGCCAGCGCCGCGCGGGTGTTTCTGGGCGTGCAGGTACAGTGTGCCCAGTGCCACGACCACCCCTTTGCCCGCTGGAAGCGTACGGAGTTCTGGTCGCTGGCGGCGTTCTTTACGGAGGAGGCGATCATCGCCTCCGCCGGCGTTGCGTCGCCGGGCGGCGTGCCGGGCCGCAGCGTGAAGATTCCCGACCTGGTGCCGGAGAAAGTCGTGGAGGCGGCGTTCTTGGACGGTTCGTCACCGGACTGGTCGGCCGAGCCGGACAGCCGTGCCGCGCTGGCCAGATGGATGATCAGCCTGGACAATCCCTTTTTTGCCCGCGCCTGTGCCAACCGCGTGTGGGAACATTTCTTCGGCCGCGGGCTGGTCGAGCCGGTAGACGATCTGGACGCTGCGGAGAGCGCCCCCTTGGCCCCCTTGCTCGAGCTGCTGGCGCAGCAATTTGCATACCATCGATACGATCTGAAGTATCTAGTGCGGGCCATCGTTGCCACGCAGGCCTACCAGCAATCAAGCCGGGCCGCAGCAGACGATCCCGATGCGCTGGCGCTGTTTGCCCGCATGAGCGTGCAGCATCTGACGGCCGATCAGCTCTTTGACAGCCTCGTGGCCGCCACCGGCTATCGCGAGCGGCGGGTACGCAATCAGCCGTTCAATCCATTCGAGCAGGATGCGCCGCGCGCGGTGTTCCGCGGCCGCTTTGGCAACCAGACGGGACGTCGCACCGAGCCGCAAACATCGATTCTGCAAGCCTTGGCCCTGATGAACGGGCGGTTTGTGAGCGAGGCAGCGGATCTCAACTCGGGAGAACTGCTGGCCGCCGTGGCGGAGGCACCATACCTGGACACGGCGGGGCGCGTGGAGACGCTGTTTCTGGCCACTCTCAGCCGGCGGCCGCGGCCCGACGAACTTGCAGAGTTCTGCGGCTATGTGCAGCGCAGCCCGGACCAGCGGCAGGCTCTGACAGACGTGTTCTGGGCCTTGTTGAATTGTGCCGAGTTCGCATTGAACCACTGATGCGCCACCTGACAGGCGGCCCTGGCCATGACCGACCAGATCTTCGCACACAGCCGATGCAGAACAGGGCACCGGAGCGAGGATCATGCAGCATGCCTGCGCCGGCTGGCAGGCTGCTCCTGCCGCCGTGTGCATGCTGACCAGCAGCATCGATGCGGCAAACCCGGGCGCGACGGCATCTCAGGAGGTCGATCAGCAGAAAAGATGGAGAGCGGAAGCCACCTGCAAGCAAGATACATGGGAAGCAGTGGCGGGGCCGCGGGTGGGTCGAATGTGCCCGGCGAGGTGGCCGCAAGGGTGGCCGGGCTGCCGGGCGGGTCGCTTCAGCAGAGAGCCGGCCGAAGGCTTGACCCGCTGGGAGGGCGCGACGGCGTGCCCGCCCCCCTGACGGCTGGCCTGGCGGTCGGCCGACGTGAGAGCAAGTACTCCGAGAGAAAGCGAGGCGTGCCATGGCGAGAGACAAGAAGCTGCCGGGTTGGTTGAGCGTGCCGCTTTCGCGGCGGAGTTGGCTGGGTTGTACGGCGGCGGGGTTTACGGGTTTGTCGATGTCGGGATGGCTGGAGGCGCTGGCGCGTGCGGCGGAGAATTTGCCGGCGCGGCGGCGGAGCTGCATCCTGCTGTGGATGACCGGCGGTCCCAGCCAGATGGATACCTTCGATCTCAAGCCTGGCACTGCCAACGGCGGGCCGTACCACGCCATCGACACCAATGTGCCGGGCATGCAGATCTCGGAGCACCTTCCCCGCCTGGCCCAGCATGGCGAGAAGCTGGTGCTCATCCGCTCCATGAGCACCAAGGAGGGGGACCACAGCCGCGCAACCTCGCTGTTGCGCACCGGCTACCTGCCGCAGGGTCCGATTCGCTATCCCACGCTGGGCGCGCTGGTGGCCAAGGAACTGGGCGATCGTGACAGCGAGCTGCCGAGCTTTGTGAGCATCAACAGCTACCGGCTGTTTGCGCCCAATGCCTTCGGGCCGGGTTTCCTGGGCAGCGAGTACGATCCGCTGCTGGTGGGCGACGCCGCCAGTGCGGTGGCTGCCGAACAGGAGGGGGGGCAATACGAGCTGAAGGTGGAAGACTTGCAGCCGCCGGCGAGCATCGGGCCAGAGAAGCTCACGGCGCGGTTGGGCCTGCTTGGTTCGCTGAACGAGCGCTTCCTGGCGGAGCATCGTGCGGCGGCCGCCATCGGCCACCGCATCGCTTACGACAGGGCAGTGCGGCTGATGCGCTCGGAGGCCGGCAAGGTATTCGACTTGACCAGCGAACCGGACAGCGTGCGCGATGCCTACGGGCGTAATCGCTTCGGCCAAGGCTGCCTGCTGGCCCGCCGCCTGGTGGAACGGGGCGTGCCGTTTGTCGAGGTGTCTCTCAACGGGGCGGACAACCAGGCCCTGGGCTGGGACACGCACACCGACAACTTCGAACAGGTGCGCCGCCTGAGCGAGATCCTCGATCCTGCCTGGTCCACCTTGTTGGCCGAGCTGAGCGAACGCGGCCTGCTGCAAGACACACTGGTGGTCTGGATGGGCGAGTTCGGCCGCACGCCACAAATCAATCCCAACGGCGGACGGGACCACTTCCCCCAGGCCTGGTCGACCGTGCTGGCCGGCGGCGGCGTGCGCGGCGGGCAGATCGTAGGCAAGACCAGCGAAGACGGCCAAGAGGTGGTCGAACGTCCCGTCGCCGTGGCGGACCTGCTGGCGACCATCTGCCTGGCCCTCGGCATCGACCCGGAGACGCAGAACCTTTCCAACGTGGGCCGGCCCATCCGCATCGTCGATGCAGCCGCCAAGCCCATCACGGAGATTCTCTCGTGAGCCGGCGTGCCGCCGCCCGCTGCTGCCCAGCGGTGGCAGTGCTGCTGGCAGCCGCCTGCCTCTCCCTCGCTGCGCCGCCGCGTACGGCTGCCGCCGAGGGAGACGGGCAGCGGCTCCTGTTTCTAGGCCCTGTCCGTCCCCTGCTTGTACGGTTGCACATTACCATTCACGGCCGCGCGCTGGAGGCGGTGTGGCACGAGTACTTTGACCGCGCCTTGCGCAGGCTGGACCGGGATGGCAACGCGCAGTTCTCTGGCGAAGAGCTGCGCGACCTGGCACGCTTGGCCGCCGGCGGGAGGGTGGAGGCCGATCCGATGTTAACGGGAGAGCTGGAGCGGCTGGCGGGGGGCAGTGCAGGGAGCCTGTCTCGGGGTGTGGCACTCGAATGGCTGCGGGCTGTGGCCCCGCCGCTGGTCGTGGTACACACGGCCGCCCCGCGCGGTACGGCGCCCGCCCTATTCGCACTGTTGGATCGAGATGGAGACGGTGCCCTCACCGCCGAAGAGCTGGGCCGCGCCGTGGAAAGCGCCAGCCGGCGAGATTTCAACGACAATCAACTGCTCACTGCCGCGGAACTGCAAGCCGCTCCACCCGTGGCCGGGGAAACGCTGCTCCATGACCCCCACGCCGAGCAGCGGGTGATGCTGCTCTCTGGGCCCACGGATTCCGCGGCAGGGTTGGCGGTCATGAACCGCTACGATCGTGATCGTGACGGGTTGCTGCGATTCGCGCCGCGAGAACAGGCAGAGGTGCTGCTCTCCGCGGCGCAGGCCGGACTGGACCTGAATGGAGATGGCGCCCTGGCATCCGACGAGCTGGCGCATCTGGCCTCGCTGGCAGCGGACCTTGAGCTGTGGATCCCCTTCGGCCGCCTTACGGCAGAAGACCGCAATCGGCCCCCCCCTACGGGAGAGCCTTCGTGGGTGCTGCGCCGCCGCTCGAACTTCAACCATGATCTGTTGCTGGACGATGCCCAGATTCAGATCGAACGCCGCAATCGCGACCCGGCCGCCGATGACACCAACGATCCGCGCGTCTCGGACTTTGACCGGGATAACAACGGCTATCTCTCTCCCCAGGAAGCCGCCGTTCATCCCTTGCTGGCCGCCTCATTTGCCGCCATCGATGCCAACGGAGACGGCATGATCTACGCCGACGAGCTGAACCCCTGGTTCCGCATGCAAGCCCAGGCGGCAAGCTGCCGCGTGGTGCTTGAAGTGCGCGACGAAGGGCAGGATCTGTTCACTCTGATCGATGAAGACCGCGACGGCCGGCTCACCTACCGCGAGCTGCGCTCCGCGCCAGGCGCGGCGGCCGCCGCCGACAAGAACGGAGACGGCGTGCTCTCCACGCTGGAGATCCCCCTGCGCGTGAACATGCTGATCTTGCGCGGTACGCCCACCCCGATGCAGGCCTCCACGCCGCCGCGGCCGGCGCGGGTGCGCACCTCCCGCCCTGCTGCGGCCTCCGGCCCGGCGTGGTTCAACCGGATGGACCGCAACGAGGACGGCGAGCTGTCTCCGCGAGAGTTCCTTGGGCCAGCAGCGGCCTTCCAACGGCTTGACGCCAATGGAGACGGCCTGATCGATGCCCAGGAGGCTGGCGCCGGAGGAGGCGTCTCGGAGATACCGTCTCAGGCAAACGAGCGGGAGGACGACGACGAGGCGTCGAACGCCGGGCCTGGCTAGGCCTGCTAAGGTCGAGAGAGAGGCCCCGGGCCCCCTAATCCCGCAGAGCGCGGCGGACTGCCACCGCGGGCTGTGCCGTGCCGTCGGCATGGAGCGACCATGCCTTGTTCCCAGGCTCCTGCCTGCGAACGCACTGTCTGCGAGGCTCCGCCTCGGTCGTCAGCAATCACGGCCACGACGGAGCGTGGCCCTCCATCGCGGAGCGTGGCCCTCTTCCCGTTGGAGGGACGCGCTCCATCGCGTCCGGGCGAGCGCAAACCGTTGGCCCCGATCGCGGCCACGACGGAGCGTGGCCCTCCATCGCGGAGCGTGGCCCCTTCGCTCTCACTGCGCACTCCTCTCCCCTGACTCTGTCGCCCGTGTTCGCGCCCCCGGCGCGATGGTGCGGGTGTACCGTTGCTGTGTTTCCGGTCCTGCCATGTGCGTGACGCGGCGTGGACTTGCCGCTTGCCGGCATGCGGCAGCGCTTCCATGCAGATCCGTAGCTGGTTGGCCGCGGAGCTGTTAGGCCGCGTGCCTGGGGGCCGTGTGCATGGGCAGCGAGTTGGTCAGCCACCGGTTCAAGAGGGGCAAGCTCAGCCAGCACGAGGCGGTGAAGGCGGCACCCGTGCTGACCAGCAGGTGGAAGGCATGGCTGGCTCCCCAGGCACGCTGCCAATGCTCGTACCAGGCTCCGCCATAATGCGTGGCGACGATGGCACTGGCGTTGGAAAGTCCCATCAGCAAGGCGAAGGCGGTGCTGGCTGCCCGCGGGGGACAGACCTGCGCAGCTAGGTCGAACTGCATGAGGGTGGCCGTCATGTAGGCCAGTCCCGCCAGCGCGCTGACGGCCATGCCGCTCGGCAGGCCGCGCACCAGCAGGTAGACGGCGGTGCTGGCGATGCCGAGCACAATCGACAGGTGGTACAGCCACCGGCGAGAAAGTGCAGGGCAATAAAGGCCGTAGGCAGCGCAGGCCGCCAAAGCTCCCACGCCCACCATGGCGGCCATCTGGCCATACGATGCCGCGCTCACGCCCCACACCTTGGTGGCATGGAGCTGGAGCAAGGCATTGGAAAAGGGATTGAAGCTTCCCAGGAACAAGAAGGCTGCCATGCCCGCCAGCGCCGGCCACGAAGAGCCCCCCGGCGCCGGAGCCGGCGCATGACTCCGCGGCTCTCTTACCAGGCAAGCGACGGCCATCGTGAGCAGGGCCATGGCCGCGCACGCCGCATAGGCCACGCCATGCAAACGGTGCTGGTTGAGATAGCCGCCCCACCAGCCCGCCACAATGGCAGCGCTGTACATGGCACCCCACTGAATGGCTTGCAGGCGGCCGGTGATTCCCAGACGGCGGCCCTGCTCGACCATCAGGCCGTCAGCGGCCACGTCTCCGCATGCCACGGCTGTGGTGGCTGCCAGCAGGATGGCCAGCAAGATGTGCGGTTGTGCCGGGCCCAGGGGGAGCAGCCACGCGCCCGCAAAGCTGAGGCTGGCCAGAAATGCGGCAAGCATCAGCCAGCCTTTGCGCCGCGGCCCCGGCAGGGGAACGAAGTCGGTAAGCAGGCCCAACAAGGGTTTGATGGCCCATGGGGCAGCGAGCAAGGCGGTGAACGCGGCAATCTTGGCCGGTCCATGCCCCCAACGCTCAAGCAGACCAATCAGCGGCTGGGCCGGCAGGCCCTCGGTGGGATCGCACAGTCCCTGGGAGAAATACATGGCGGCCAGTGCGGCAGCCAGAGCCAGCGGCACGCCCCGCCACACCCAGCGTCGCGGCGGCTCTATCGGAGGGCTGCTCGCTTGCAGGCTGGGCATGGCGGATCGCATCGGAGCCCTAGGGGCCCCCTTCTCCCAGCCGCTGCCGCAACGCCTCGTACTGAGCGGCTCGCACCCCCTCTTCGGCCTGCGGGTCGAACTCCGGCGCCGCGCCCAGCAGGCGTTCAAGCTGCCGATAGGCGCACAGCCGCGTGCTCAGGTCGTCATCGTTCAGCAAGGCGAGCCAGACCTGCTCGTCTCGCACGAGCAGGTAAGCGACTCGGTCGGGCGTATCGGCCTCGCTGGGTCCGTCAAACGCCTCGAGGATGCCCTTGATGCGGCGTCGCTGTTCGGCATCGAGTTGCGTTTGATCGATTCCCAGCAGGTAGGGAACAATCTGGCGGCCCTGGGCCCGCAGGGCGCGATCTGCGGCCTGCCGCTGCGCAAACCGGGGACTGGCCAGCGCCGCGATCAGGGCATCCCATTGCTGCGTGTGCGCGTCGTCAGCGGCTGCGGCGGCACGGCACAACGCCTCTTTGACGGCCACGGTTGTGTCTGCCAGCCGCCAGGAGTTGTCAAGCAATTCCAGCAGCGGCACAAGCTGGCCGCGCCCTTGCTCCGGTTCGGCCAGCAGCAATTGCCAAAGATTCTTGCTGCGACGCGTGGTAGTCGATCCTTGCTCTTCGACGGTCAGCACGAAGTCTCCCTCGGCCGACTGCTCGAATAGCACACTGGGCTGTGCAGCGCCCGAACGCGCTTGCTTGCGGATGCCCACCTCCGTTGGCGCCGCAGTGGGGTCCCCGTCCGGCTGCGCCACCACATGGATGGTCAGCTCAACATCGGGCGTGGTGAGCTGATAGTGCACATCCGGAAAGCCGGTGGAAAGGTTGATGCTCAATCGCTCTTGCCGCTGCGTCCCCCCCACCGAAGCACTGCGGCTCTGGCCCGCATAGGCCGGATCGCAGCGTGCCACGATCCGCCCGCGAATCACCAGAAACTGCACCATGCGCAATTGCGGACCCAGCCCGCCGTGCATGCGGATCTGCTGGGCCTCCGCGGCCCGTACCCCAGCCAGAACCGCCAGTGCACAACTTAAACACCACCAGGCAAACCGCCGGCAAGCCACCCCAGCGCCAACCGTCCCTGGATGCGCTCCGCAGGCAAGCCGCCTTGGCTGTTCAACTCGCCTGGCTGGCATCTGGCCTCGAAACGACCGCACTTGTCTGCATCGCTCTGGCATCGCGTCGCTCTGGCATCGCCCTGGCGCCGCCTGCGCTCGGTCACGTTCTGAACACACATCCGCCTCACGCCACCGAGCGGGTCTCGGCGTGTTCCTCCTCCTCGCTCGGCTCGAGGAAAGACTCGACGGCAACTCCGCATCTTCCCGGTTCGGCCTGCCCCACTGCCGCCGTCCTACGACGGCGATGCCGCACGAGCAGATACACCACGGCCGCACCAATGCCCGCCGCCACGACCACCGTTAGCCCCACCTCAGCACGCCTGATCCACAACCACCACCCGCGTATCTGGGGACCAAAGACGTAGCTCAGCCCAAACACGCTGCCCACCACGGCCGTGGCACTGATAGCATCCATGGCCAGAAACCTCCAGAACGGCAGCCGCAGCACTCCCGCCGCCAGGTACACGGTCCCGCGCACCCCCACCAGGAAGCGGGCCAGTAACAGCGCCTTCAGCCCATGCCGCGCGATCATCTGCTCCATCTGCCGCTCGCGCTCGGGATGCAGCCACCGCGCTACCCACCCGCGGGCACGTAATACCGATTGGCCGAACTGATAGCCGATGGCGTAGATCAGGCAATCTCCCAGCACCGCCCCCACCAGGCATGTGGCCAGCGCCAGCCAGGGATTCAACGAGCCATTGCGGCTGGCGACGCCGGCAACGATCAGAAACACCTCCTCGGGCACCGGCAGGCCCATGCCCGTCAAGACCAGGCCCAGGGCGATGCCCAGGTAGGTGGCGTGATCTGTCAACGGTCCGAACATGCGGAGTACCTGCTGGGGCTTGTGGCGACGAAGGCCGTTCTATTCTATTCGTCTGGGTGCGGGGTGGTATAGCAGTTCTCTGTCGTTTACGCCGCTCATCCCGCCCTCAGGACGGAGGGCCCCTGGTATCTCCGCCAATTGGGCTTTTCAATTGTGGCATGCAACGTTACGGTTGCAGGGGCCAAGGTTTGTCGCCGCCAGCAATGGAGTCGAAACGATGGCCAAGTCTCCCTGCCCCATTACCCGCGCGGAGTTTGCTCAGCTCGCCCAACCCATCGAAGTGGTCATTGCCGGGCAGGCGATGGCGGCCCAGCCCAAGGAGTTCTCGACCGGCTCACTGGGCTGGAACGCCAACGAGAAGGTCACGCTGCAGCTCGGCGGCCACAGGGTAACCGTGCAGGTGGGGCTGAATCTAACGATTGTAGGCTCCAAGGAGCTGCCGCGAACCTGAGGCGGGCAAGCGCCAGGAGGGCGCCCCGTCCCTACTCGTGCGGCGGCGCGGACCGAGGGGACTTGGAGGCGGAGCGCCCTCATGCGCCCAGGCCGTGCTAGCTTCAAGGCACACTGGCCGTGCAGCAGGAGCCTGGGACTGCCTGGGGATCAGCATCTGGCCGCATCCTCTTCTCCGCTTAGCTGTTTGCGCCAGCTCATGCAGCGGACGCCGAGCTGGCTGCCGCCCAGACAGGTGAAACGACACTGGCCCATTGCGGGCCGTTCCCCGTCGCTCCATCTCGCGTCCTCAGGACGCCCCGCGGAGCGGCTCCAGACAAGCCGCATGACGAGGCACTTCGCCGTGCTCGGAGCGGTGGCGGGAAGCTGCGGCGGCCTCGGCGTCAAACAGAGGCAGTCACAAGCCTCTAAATGGGGGCCAGAAGCGCGGCCAGCGTGCGCAACAGCAGCGGGCCTCCCGGCGCCCTGATCGCGCTTGCTCGCGCCATCCTTTTATCCGGCAGGCTTCCGCATGCCGGCAGCGAAGGTCGTGCGTGACGCTCTTGCATGGCGGCGTTCTGCACTTCTTTCCCGCCCGGCGGCCGACGCAACGCCTGAGGCATGAGACTCCCCTCGCTGGGAGAAATGCGGCCAATAGGTTATGCTGCTTCGCCGGGAGCTTCTACCAAGGGAGGAGCGGATGGAGTATCCCAGGAGTGCAAAGATGCTACTGACGCGCATAGACGGATCGACGCAGGGAAGACGCGCAAGCCAGCCGGCAGGCAAGGCCCGGGGCAAGGCCCGAGCCGACGCCCGGGGCAGGACGCGGGGCCGCTCATCCCGCGCCGGGCAGCAGAAGCTCTCGCGGCTCCGCAAGCCGCCGGAGATGTCTCTGGAACAATGGCAGGTGGCGCTGCGGCGGCAGTTTGGCCGGGAACAGAAATTCCGCCTGAAGAACGTGGGTGGAGCGCCGCTGTTCTCGGAGTTCGAGGTGACCAATCCTCACACGGGCCGCACCTATCGGGTGGCCATCCGGGGCGCCGCCCTGGGCGAGAACTACTGCTCTTGCCCTGATTTTGCCGTAAACACGCTGGGCACGTGCAAGCACATCGAATTCACCCTGGCCAGGCTGGGCCGCACGCGAGCGGCCAAGCTAGCGCTGGCCGCTGGCTACCATCCTCCCTACTCGGAGGTGTACCTGCAATATGGGGCACAGCGGGTGGTGGTCTTCCGGCCGGGTACCGAGTGCCCGCCATCGTTGAGGCAGCTTGCCCGAGCCTACTTCGACGACGCGGGCTGCCTGAGGCCCGAGGCTTTCGAAAAATTCCACATCTTTCTGAAGCAGGCCCGCTCCGGCGAGCACGAGGTACGCTGCTACGACGACGTCCTCAGCTTCGTGGCGCGGGTGCGCGATCAGGCCGCGCTGGCCCGCGATGTGGATGCCGCCTTTCCCCGCGGCGCCGACAGCCCGGCCTTCGCCAGGCTGCTGAAGACGCAGCTCTACCCCTACCAGCGCCAGGGAGCGCTGTTTGCCGCGCGGACGGGCCGCTGCCTCCTGGCAGACGACATGGGGCTGGGCAAGACCATCCAGGCCATTGCAGCAGCGGAGATCCTGGCGCGCGTGCGCGGCGTGGAGCGCGTGCTGGTGGTCACGCCCACCTCGCTCAAGCACCAATGGCGGCGGGAGATTGAGCGCTTCACGGGCCAGCAGGCGGCAGTCATCGAGGGCTCCCTGCCGAAGCGGCATCAGCTCTATCGATACGACGGCCTCTTCAAGATCACCAATTACGACGTGATCCACCGCGATCTGGAGCCCATCAACGCCTGGCGACCGGAGCTGATCATCCTCGACGAAGCCCAACGGATCAAGAACTGGCGCACGCGCACCGCCCAGGCCGTGAAGCGGTTGGAGTCGGATTACGCCTTCGTGCTTACCGGCACCCCGCTCGAGAATCGCCTGGAAGAACTCCACTCCATCGTCGAGTTCGTGGACCGCCATCGCCTCGGCCCGATGTTCCGTTTCCTGGATCAGCACCAGCACGTGGATCAGTGCGGGCGCGTGGTGGGATACCGGAACCTCTCCCAGATCGCCTCCACGCTTCAGCCCATCCTCCTCCGCCGCACGCGCGAACAGGTGTTGCCCGAGCTGCCCCCACGGCTGGAAAAACGCCTGTTCCTCCCCATGACGCCCCAGCAGCAGCACTGCCACGACGAATTCCGCGAAACGGTTGCCCGCATCGTGGCCAAGTGGCGCCGCACCGGCTTCCTCAGCGAGGTGGACCAGCGGCATCTGCTGATTGCTCTCCAGTGCATGCGCATGGTGTGCAACAGCACCTATCTACTCGATGGATCCACCGACTATGGCGTCAAGGCCGACGAACTGGTCGCTTTGCTGCGCGACCTGTTGGAAGAGCCGGGCACCAAGGTGGTGGTGTTCAGCCAGTGGATCCGCATGCACGAGCTGGTGCAGCGCCGCCTCCAGCGGCGGGGTTGGGACCACGTCATGTTCTCTGGAGAGGTGCCGGGCAGGCAGCGGCGGCACCTGGTGCAGCGCTTCCGAGAAGACCCGCGCTGCCGCCTGTTCCTGTCCACTGACGCCGGCGGCGTGGGGCTGAACCTGCAACATGCCAACTGCGTGGTGATCCTCGACCAGCCCTGGAACCCCGCCGTGCTCGAACAGCGGATTGGCCGCGTGCACCGGCTGGGGCAGCAGCAGCCGGTGCGCGTGCTGCATCTGATCGCGCAGGGGACCATCGAGGAGGGAATGCTCAGCCTGCTGGGCTTCAAGAGTGCGATGTTTGCGGGCGTGCTCGACGGCGGCAGCGACGAGGTGTTCCTGGGCGGCTCGCGGCTGAAGCGGTTCATGGAGTCGGTCGAAAGGGCGACCTCTGCCATCTCGCGGCCCATGACCACGCAGGAGGACGAAGCCGCGGAGAGCCGGCGCGTGCGTCACCCTCGCACTGCTGCCGTGTCAACCGACGAAACGCAGGCCGAGGCGGCGCGGCGATCTCTGCAGCGGGCGACGCCACGATCCGGCACGGCCGAAGCGAGAGAACGAGCGTCACGCGTAGCGCCGACGGGTCTCGTGCGGACGGGCGAAGCGCCTATCGCCGCCAGCTCCGCGCCAGCCATCGACGGCGATGCCTGGGCCGATCTGTTCAGCACTGGCGCTGCGCTGGTGCACAAGCTGGCCGCCCTGCTGGGGGGCCGCGAGGGCGTTTCTCCCGCCACGGAGTCCGGCGGCGCCCCGCTGGGGCCGACGGCGGTAGCTCACGATCCGCAGACCGGTCAGCCCTACTTGAAAATACCCCTCCCGCCGCCCGAGACCCTGCAACAGGTGGCCAGGCTGCTTTCCGCGCTGGTCGAGGGTTCGCGCCCGCGGTAGAACACGGCGCACACACAGCGCCTGGCTGAGATAGCGGCCGACCGAAAAATCGCGCGTTCGCGCACGCCGTAGAAGTTGGCCGGGCCGCTAACGCCGCCGCACGCCCCCGTTTGCCGAAGGCATCTGGTGATCGACACCTCGTGCGAGCTGCCGTTCGAAGGAAGCCGGCAAGCGACCGCAGGCAGGTCGGCCGGGAGCGTGAGGCACGAGCAACTGCGAGCAGGTAACGGTACACCAGCGGCTTGCGCTTGCTGGCGTTACGATCGGGCAATGCGCCTGTAGCGCAGGCGTCTCTGCAAGTATCCCTGACGGAGAAGGACTCGCGGCCTCGTTAGGAATGAGGTTGATGTACCGTTGGCTGCGTTCGGCGGTCCAGGGCCTCTTCCGATGCCGGCCGGGGCCGCGTTACGCTGTAAGGGGCAAGTCCACGCCGACTTGCTCCGCAGGCAGCCGATCTTACCACGGCATCAATACGCACAGGACTCCGCGATGAGACTAGCAGCTATTGCCCTGTTCGTTCTGTTCAGCGCCATCGCGCCGCCGGCGGGGTCCGACGACCTGCTCATCGCGGACTTTGAGTCGGCCGACTACGGCGCTTGGCATGTGGAAGGAGAGGCCTTTGGGCCGGGTCCTGCCGAGGGAACGCTTCCCAACCAGATGGAGGTCACGGGCTACCTGGGCCGCCGCTTGGTGAACAGCTACTTTCGCGGCGACGGCACGGTGGGCACGCTCACCTCTCCCGAGTTCACGATCGCACGCCGTTACATCGCCTTTCTCATCGGCGGCGGACGGCACCCGCAGCGCACCTGCATCCACCTGCTGCTCGACGGAAAGGTGGTGCGCACGGCCACGGGGCGCGACACCGAGCACCTGCTCTGGCATCACTGGGACGTGGCAGACCTGGCCGGAAAGACGGCTCGCCTCCAGATTGTCGATCGCGAGCAGGGAGGGTGGGGACACATTAACATCGACCAGATCGTGCAGTGCGACGAGCTGCCCCGCGTACCGGATCGGCGAGACGAACACCTGGCCCGCGCCCACGCGGCCGTGGCCGCCGCCGTGCCCCGTGCCCGCGCAGACCGCGAGCGGCCACTGTTTCATGTCTGCCCTCCCGCACAATGGATGAACGACCCCAACGGACCCTTGTACCACGAGGGCTACTATCACCTCTTCTATCAGCACAATCCCTATGCAGACGAATGGGGCCACATGCACTGGGGCCATGTGCGCAGCCGAGATCTCGCGCACTGGGAACACCAGCCGATTGCCCTCTGGCCCTCGCTGGAGCTGGGCGAGCAGCACGTCTTTTCAGGTTCCGCGGCGCGCACCGCCGACGGGCGGCTGATGTTGTTCTACACCAGCATTGGCGGCCGCCTGCCGGAGCAATGGGCGGCGGTGCCGGAGGACAGCCAGCTTGTCACCTGGCGCAAGCATTCAGCGAACCCGCTGCTTACCGAAGAGCTGCACGGCCAGACGAAGATTCACGAGTGGCGCGACCCATACTTCTTCGAGCATGCAGGCCGCCGCTACCTGGTGCTCGGCGGCAACCTGAACGCCTCGGCGGGAGGCCAGGCCACGGTAACGGTGTATCGCGCCGAAAACGAAGAACTCACGCGCTGGCGCTACCTGGGGGTGCTGTTCACGCATCCCGACCCCGAGGTGAGAAACATCGAGTGTCCCAACTTCTTTCGCTTGCAAGACCGCTGGATGCTGATCACCAGTCAGGGGCAGCCCGTTCAGTATTTTCTGGGCAGGCTGGACGAGGAGGCGATGCGGTTTCATGCCGAGGAGCGAGGCGTGCTGGACCACGGCCACTTTTACGCCCCCAACACCATGTTCGACCCGCGGGGACGCTGCCTGTTGTGGGGCTGGGTCAACGGCTTTCCGCCCGGCCGCGGCTGGCGGCACACGCTCACCTTGCCGCGCCTGCTCTGGCTGACGGAGCGGGGCCATCTGCGGCAGCGGCCTGTGCCCGAGCTGGCCCGGCTGCGCGGCCGGCATGTGGGCACAGCCGCTCAGGCACTCGGCCCAGAGAGCGCGGCAGAACTGGGGTGCCAGGGCGATTGCCTGGAGGTGCTGGTCGAGTTCGAAACCGCCGCCGGTGCCGGCCTACGGCTTGTGCCCCTGGACAGCGGCCGCCCAGCCTGGGACATCACCTGCGACGGCCACACGCTCAGCGTGGCTGGGGTGAAGGCCCCCCTGCCGCAATCCGTAGGCGGCACACCCGGCCACGCGCCCCTGCGGCTGCACGTGTTCCTCGATCGCATGCTGCTCGAAGTGTACGCCAACGAGGAGTTGTGCATCTCTCACGTGTTGCAGCCGGCGCCCGGCGCGGTGCGCGTGCAGGCGGTTGCCAGCCAGCCCTTACGTTTGCTGCGGCTGGAGGCCTGGCCGCTGGACTCGATCTGGGTGGGCGGCATGCCCTGACACAGATGGACGTCACACACAGGCAAGCCACCGCAGCGCCTCGCTTCTTCCCGCCCCCGCAGGCGGCGGACGCACATGGCCTGCTGGGTATGGGAGGGGAGCTGTCGCCCGAGTGGCTGCTCGACGCCTACAGCCACGGCATCTTTCCCTGGCCCATCGACGAGCATCACCTGGCATGGTGGTCTCCCGACCCCAGGGCGATCATCGAGCTGGATCGCCTGCACGTCAGCCGGCGGCTGGCGCGGACCTGCCGCAGCGGCAAATTCCACCTCACCAGCGATCGCGACTTTGCCGGCGTCATCGAGGGCTGCGCCACCGCTTGCGGCCGCAAGCACCATACGTGGATCACGCGCGAGATGAAAGCGGCGTACATCCGCATGCACGAGCTAGGCTACGCCCATAGCATCGAGGCCTGGCATAAGGGGGTCCTGGTGGGCGGTACGTACGGCGTGGCCCTCGGCGGGCTGTTCGCGGCCGAGTCGATGTTCTACCGCATGTCGGATGCCTCGAAAGTGGCCCTGGTCAAGTTGGTGGAACACCTCCGCCACCGCGGCTACCAGCTCCTGGACATTCAGATGCTCACGCCGCATACCCAGAGAATGGGTGCGGTGGAGATCCCGCGCAGCGTGTACCTCCGCCGCGTGGCTGCGGCCGTGAGGCTGCCGGTGACCTTCGGCAGCCTGGAACAAACATGAGCGGCACACGCCCTCCGGTCAGCAGACGGTTGGTGAGCGGTTGGTGGACCTCGGCTGCCTGAACCGGCGCAAATGTTTCAGCTACGGTTGCTTGGCCCGTGCGGCGAGGTCGTTCCACCAGGCGGTGTGCTGCCAGAGGTCCAGCTCATCGAGCGCGGCGGCGACGGCAGCACGTCGCAGCGTGGCCAGGGGCCCGTTGTGCATTTCGAGCGCCGCGGCCAGGGCTTGTTCCTCGCTCAGCACGGCGGCGGTCAGTTCTTCCGCGGCGGAGGCGTAGTCGGCCACGGGCAGCTGCCAGGCGGAGGCCGGCGGCGGCAGATCCAGGGCCTGCTCGGCCAGCCGTGACGCACGTCCGGCCATCTGGCGGAGTTCGCAAAGTGCGGCAAGGTCGCGGAGTTGTTCCAGCTCGTCGCGCAGCCGCCAGTGCCTGGATAACGGATCGTCCGCAGGGGGGCGGGCGTCCCCCTCAATTGCCGTTGGAGTTGGGTAACGGAAGCGAGCCGATCGCGCACCTGATCGACCGGCAAGCCCTCAAGTTGGCTGCGCGCGGCCAGCAGGCGCTGCAACGCAGTGGCAGCGTTTCCTTGTCGTCGCGCCAGCTCGGCTTCCTCCAGCGCACGTACGCCGCAGGCCAGGCTGAGCCTGGCGCGTGCCTGCGCAACCTGCTCTCGCAACACGGCCTGTTGTACCGGGGCGGCGAGAGACAGGCGTATGCGCTGCACTGTGCGCGAGTATTGCTGCCAGGCGCGAAGGAACCTGAAAGGCCCTGCCCGGGTTGCAGCCTCGGAGCGAGAGGAATCGAGGCGGAGCCTCGCAGAGAGGGCGTTCGCGGGCAGCAACGTGGCGAGCAGAGAGCATCGTGGGTGGCCCCTCGCTCCGTCTACGAAACACAAACTGTTATTGCGCAATCGGTTATGACAGAGTTCGGCGGCTGGTTGCCAGCGGAGTTCCACAAGCCGCGTTCCCTAAACCCTAGATGCGTACCATGTTGCGGTTGTGCTAGCAAAATGTTTGACGCCGGCCGCCCAGTTGCTAAACTCATCCGCCAAGTACCTGCATATTGTGGTGTCGAAGCCATCAAGCTACAACATATAGGTTAAAGGCGTGTTAAGGCGGTCGTCCAAACCCTGGCTGAACAGGGCGCAAACATGCCCTGGCGAGGCTGCCGGTAGGGCGGTCGCATGCGGCGCGGCATCGATCATTTAGTGTACTTGTGTATACTGTGCTGGTACGGAAACCGATGGAAGAGAAGAACATGGAGTTCAGCGATGCTTGGTACGGCTAGCGTGGCGGAAAAGAGGTCTCCCATGGCGCAGCTCATGCCTGCGGAATCGGTGCGCCCGACGGCAGGTCTAGTCATCGAGCCCATCTTTTGCCCTGCCGATGTGGCGGACGTGTTTGAGACGACGACCTGGGAGCTGCGCACGGCGGCCATCAAGGGGGAGTCGGGAGAGCTGCTGTTCGAACAGCCCGATTGCGAGGTGCCCTCCTCCTGGTCGCAGCTTGCCACGAACGTGGTGTGCAGCAAGTATTTTTACGGCGAGGCGGGTACCCCCCAGCGCGAACGCAGCGTGCGGCAGCTCATCCACCGCGTGGCACGCACCATTGCCGACTGGGGGATGGGGGACGGCTACTTCGCCACGCCAGCAGACGGCGAGCGCTTCTACCGCGAGCTGGCATGGCTTTGCCTGCACCAGCACGGGTCGTTCAATTCGCCGGTCTGGTTCAATGTGGGCCTCTATCACCAGTACGGCGTGAAGGGCGCCCAGTGCAACTGGCACTGGAACCCGCGGACGGGCACGGTGGAGCAGCCTGAGAATCCGTATGAGCATCCTCAGGGCTCGGCCTGCTTCATCCAGAGCGTGCAGGACAACATGGAAGACATCATGGAGCTGGCGCGCAGCGAGGCCATGTTGTTCAAGTTTGGTTCGGGCACGGGGACGGATCTTTCCACCTTGCGTTCGCACCGCGAGAAGCTTTCGGGCGGGGGCAAGCCGTCGGGGCCGCTTTCGTTCATGCGGGTGTACGATCAGATTGCGGCGGTGGTGAAGTCAGGGGGGAAGACGCGGCGGGCTGCCAAGATGCAGTCGTTAAAGGTCTGGCATCCGGATGTGATGGAGTTCATCGAGTGCAAGGCCAAGGAGGAGCGGAAGGCTCGCATCCTGATCCAGCAGGGCTATGAGGCCAACTTCAACGGAGAGGCGTACAGCAGCATCCTGTTCCAGAACGCCAACCTGAGCGTGCGTGTGACGGACGAGTTCATGCAGGCGGTGGTGGAGGACAGGCCGTGGACCACGCACTGGGTGACGGAGCCGACACGTCCCGGACCGACCTATCCGGCCCGGGAGATTCTCAACAAGATGGCGGAGTGTGCCTGGTATTGCGGCGATCCTGGGGTGCAGTACGACACGACGATCAACCGCTGGAACACCTGTCCCAACAGCGGGACGATCAATGCCAGCAACCCGTGCTCCGAGTACATGTTCCTGGACGACACGGCGTGCAATCTGGCCAGCATCAACTTGATGAAGTTCCGCCGCCCCGATGGCACGTTTGACGTGGAGCGGTTTCAGGCCGCCTGCCGCATCTTTTTCGTGGCCCAGGAGATTCTGGTGGATCATGCCAGCTATCCCACGCGGAAGATCGCGCTGAACAGCCATCGGTTCCGGCCGCTGGGGCTGGGCTACTCGAACCTGGGCAGCCTGCTGATGGCCAGCGGCGTGCCCTACGATTCGGATGCGGCGCGGGGGATGTGCGGTGCCTTGACGGCCTTGTTGCATGGTGCGGCGAACCTGGCCAGCGTCGAGCTGGCCG
>JAIMBC010000091.1 GCA_023511675.1 Pirellulales bacterium | reverse complement strand
GCCTTGCTTTTTCGTTCGTTATGCGCGATCTCCCTGCGCCCGCGCCTCGCGGGACCGCTCGAACGCCAGCGTGGCGCTGCCGAGGATGCCGGCGTCGTCGCCCAGCTCCCCCGTCGTGAAGACGAGCCTCTCCCGATAGACCGGCATGAGGTTCGCGTACAACTCCTCCCGGGCCGGACCGAGCAGCCGTTCCCCCGCCTTGGCCGCTCCGCCTCCCGCCAGGATCAGGTCGGGGCTTACCATCGGCACCAGGTACGACAGCGTCCGCCCGAGCAGCCGCCCCGTCTTGTCCATGACGGCCTTGGCCAGCGCGTCCCCCCGGTCGTAAGCGTCCGAGATGTCCTTCGCCGTCAGCTTCGCCGGATCGCAGGCGTGCAGCAAGCTGTCGGCGTAGCTTCCGCTCCCCAAAGCTTCGACCGCCTGGCGGACGCCTTTCCGGACGCCGACGCCGACACCGTCTCGGCCGTGCTGGAGGCGGCGGTGGTGGCCAGCCCGGATGCGGTGCGCGGCAGCGTGGTGAAGGCGTACGTGGTGCTGCGGGCCGGCCACTCTGCCTCGGATGCCTTGGCTGCGGAGCTGCAACAGTGGGTGAAGACGCACAGGGCTCCCTACAAGTACCCGAGGAAGATCGAGTTTGTGCGCGAGCTGCCCAAGACGCCCAGCGGTAAGATCAAGCGGCGCGTGCTGCGGCAGCGTGAGCTGTCGAGCGAGACAAGTCGCGGGGAAGAGCGGGACAAGGTATCCGACGAATGAGGCGCGAGGTGAGAGGGGGCGGCCCAGCGGCCTGACGGGTCCAGGCGGTCCGCACGCGCTGGTCTGCCGCAACACGCCCGACTCAGCGGCTCAGGGTTCGACCCAGACCTGTGAGGGATAGAGCTGCTCGGCGATGCGGCCGAACTCGCCCAGAGACCGCCGTTGGCCGACGGAGTTCCAGGCGGTCACCCCCTCCAGCTCAGGCATGATCTCCAGGAGCTGCTGCACCAGGTTCTCGGCCAGACGTCGGATGGCCTGGCTTTCGCTGCGCTCCATGATGCTGGCGACCGTCTTCATGATCCGCACCATGCGGGCCCTTTCCAGCACGGGCCGCGACAGCGGCGGAGACGGCTCCATCAGCAAGTCGGCCACCGGCACGTCGAGCACCTCCTGCCAGGCATACAGGCGGCTGATGGTGAGATCCGAATGCTCGTCCTCTTCTTGCCGAACCTGGCGCACATCGCACTTCAGGTGCTGAGCCACGCGCCGCAGCGAAACGCCCTGCTGCTTGCGCACCGTGGCCAACCGGTGCAGTTTCGGCCGCACGGCAGGCAGAGGACCACTGCCCGCAGCCGCGGTGTTGTGCGCCCCCGTACTTGGCATGCTCATGATTGCCTCCTCGTTCCGAACAGGACATCTGTCGAGCGGAACGCAAACCGATTCACTCCCCCGCCCGGCAGCGGGCAGCGCGTGCATTGCCGCGAACCCGAAGTGTCTGCTCTTCGTCGGCTCCGGCCGCAGACCCTGACTCGCGGAGCAAGCTCGGCTGAGCCGGCTCCACCGCCGCGTGTGGGCACGGCGGCAAGCCGGCACAATCACACGGCTGGCAAAGGGCAAATCCCAACGTTCCCGACCGACTATGCTCTCCCCCACTGTGCCGCCAGGCAGCGAAAGACAACAACCGAGAGACGTAGCACTCGTGGCATGCGGTCGACCTCAGCTCGTCACTCTCACTGCCGTCCCCCTTGCCCAGGGTTCCGGCTGACTTACTGACCCGCAGGAGCATCCCGCGTGAAGGCCCGCAGATGAGACGAATGAGCCTTCAACATCTGATCTTATGCACAAGCCGAGCGGTCCGCAAGTAGGGCGCCCCAATTCTTGTGCCCACGGGCGCAGCGGGGTCCGGCACCTGGTGATCGATGCCCTGCTCCACAATTCTTCTGCGCACGGGGCGCGGCCGGGCATCCCGGCCGTCCGGACGCGACGGCGAGCCGAATAGATCCAGGCTCCCCGGCGCGGCAGGCGCGGTGTCGCTTGCCGCGAGTTCTCGTCCTTAGCGGCCGGCGGTTGCACGTGGAAATCCGAACGGGCCGCCTTCTGGCCGGCTATCCCGCCACGTACTCGGCACTGGAAGCCATGCCCACAATCACCTGCTCGGGCGTGGCGCCGGCCTGAAGCTGGCTCAGCCAAAACGTGAGCCCTGAAGCATCGGCATCACGATTGAGCAACTGCTGGTACAGGCCGGAGACGACGCCTGTGAGATACTCCACACTGTTCAGGAAGCCCCGCGCCACCTGGGCGCGGGAGAGCGTGCCGTTGACCAGGCGGTCGGTCCAGAAGGAACGCTCGGCCAGCGAGGGCGTTCGCCCCAAGACCAGCGAGTAAAGCTGTGAGACCAGGCCGGCCGTGCCGCCCGAACGCAGCGCAAACTCATTGCTGGCCAGGATGGCGGCCAGCACGTCGGTGCTCGTCATGCCGGCGCTCATGGCAGACAGCCAGCCGGCGAGTCCCGCTGCCTCGGGATCCCGGCCCAGATAGGTTTGATAGTAGCCCGTGATCAGATTGGTGCGGTATTCGGTCGAGTTCACAAACGCCTGTACAATCGAGGCACGGCTGCTGCCGCTGTTGAGTGCCGTCAGCCAGCCATTGATCTCGGCAGCCGCAGTGGTGCCCTCCGGACGGCCCAGCACGTCCTCATACAGGCGTTCGATCCAGCGATAGTCCCTGCCCGTCAGTGTGACAACCACTGCGCTGCTGGTCAGCGAACCGTCACTGGCCTGGTAACTGAAGCTGTCCAGCCCGTTGAAGTTCGTATTCGGCGTGTAGGTGAACGAGCCGTTGGCGTTCAGCGACAGCGTGCCGTTGCTCGGCCCGCTCACCAGCACCGCGCTCAGGCTGGCACCCTCCGGATCCGTGTCGTTGGACAGCACGCCAGAGGCGGACACGACCAGGGCCGTGTTCAGGTCGAACACGTAACTGTCCGCCGCTGCCACAGGTGCCTGATTCGGCAAGGCCTCCGACCACAGTTCCACCCCCGAGGTGCCGTTGTTGGCCCGGAACACGATGCGGCTGCCCACCCGCGTGAACTCCGCCGGCTGAGAACCCAGGGCGCCCGAGCGGATGTTCGCCACCTGCGTGGTACCGCCCGCCGTTCCGTCTGAAGACCAGAATTCCGGCCCGGTGCTGCCATCGTCGGCGGCAAAGTACACGCGGTCCCCAATCGCCGTGAGTCCATCGGGCAGCGAGCCGGTGGCGCCAGAGTTGATGTCCAGCACCAGCGTGGTACCGCCGCTGGTGCCGTCGCTGCGCCACAGCTCCATGCCGTGCGTGCCGTCGTCTGCACGAAACAACAAGATGCCGTTGAGGTTGGTCAGATTGGCGGGGTGAGATCCCGCACCGGAGGCGGTATTGATGTCCCGCACCAGGGTGGTGCCGGCAGTGGTGCCGTCGCTGCGCCAGAGTTCTACCCCCTGGTTGCCGTCATCGGCCGTGAAGAACAGCGTGCTACCCACGGCTGTGAGGTTGGCGGGATTCGAGCTGGCCAGGCCGGTCCGAATGTCTCGTACCAGCGTGGTTCCGGTGGAGGTGCCGTCGCTCGTCCAGAGTTCCGTGCCCACCGAGCCGTTCGTGGCGGCAAAGAACAGCCGCCCGCCCACGTCCACCAGGTTGGTAGGGCTGGAACCCGTGGCACCCGGCACGATATCGGCCACCCGACTCGTGCCCGCCGTACCGCCGTCGCTGCGCCACAGCTCCATGCCCGTGATCCCGTCGTCGGCCGCAAAAAACAGCAAACTGCCGGAGACAACCAGTCCCGTGGGGTTGGAACCAGCGGAACCCGAGCGAATGTCCTTGACCAGCACCGTGCCCGAGGCCGTACCATCGCTGCGCCACAGCTCCATGCCGTGGGTGCCGTCGTCTGCCGTGAAAAAGAGCTGGCCGGCAAAGGCCACAAAGTTGCCGAGGTCGGAGCTGACCGGACCAGCCTTGATGTCTTTCACCAGCATCGTGCCCGAAGCGGTCCCATCGGTCACCCACAGTTCAGTGCCATGGACCCCGTCGTCCGCCACGAAGAACACCTTGCCACCCACGGTCGTCAACAACTGTGGGTTCGAGGAGTTGGCGACCGTACTGCTGCCCACCACCGTGCTGCCCGCCCAGATGTCTTTTACCATCACGGTGCTGCCGGAGGTACTGCCGTCGCTGCGCCATAGCTCGATGCCGTTGGCCTGATCGTCGGCGGCGAACAGCACAAAGCCATTCAGTTCGGCGAAATGGGCAGGGTTGGAGCTGGCCGCACCGGCAGCGATGTCTGCGACGTTGCTAGCCAGCAGGCGTCGGTGCTCGAGCATTTCCAACCGGTGGCGGCCAGTGGGCAAATGGCCGGCCCGACCGCGCCGCGATGCGCGGCCCTGAAGGCGCAAGTATTGGAGGCAGGCGTGGAAGATGGTGGCGGGTCGCATCCGGTACTCCCCCGATGGCGTATGCAAGGTACTCGGTTTGCCGCCCTTACCCTGCTTGGCGGGATGCGGGGCCGAGGCACGCAGGCGCAGGCCGACCGTACGGCCCGGGCGCTCTGTACTAGTGCTATCGACCATGCCGGGTTTGCGGCATGAGCCTGTCAGGCCCATTCCTGGGATGGTGCCGGGCTGGTGCCCTGGCGGCGCCCGCGCCCAATGCAGCGCTGTGCCGGCCCGCGGACGCCTTGCCGCGGCCGGGAGCGTGGGCATTGGCCCGCTTGGCTGCTCTGGCTTTCCCATGGGCCTGCCGCGGCCTAAGCTTGGCCGCTAGTGCTGCCCGCGGCTGCATCCTGGCTTGCTTGGCCCGGCTGATATAATGCGTTGGGGCCGCTCCGCCCTGCGCCATCGAACGCATACCGAATTTTAACCGAACGCTCATCTTGCCATGGTATCCGTGACGCTTACTCAGCCGGCCCTTTCCACGTTGAGCCTGCCTGTGCGCAAAGAACGCATCCTGGTCGTAGAAGACGAAGAGGATTTGCTGGAGCTGATCACCTACAACCTCAGCCGAGAGGGGTATCGGGTGAGCGGCGTGACCAGCGGCGAGGCGGCGTTGCGCGAGGCGCGAACGCAGCTTCCGGACCTGATTCTGCTGGATCTGTTATTGCCGCAGATCGACGGGCTCGAGGTGTGCAAGTTGCTGCGCAATGATCGGCAGACGCGGCACATACCGGTGATCATGCTCACCGCCAAGGCCGAGGAAGCCGACGTGGTGGCCGGCCTGGAGCTGGGGGCCGATGACTACGTTCCCAAGCCATTCAGCCCGCGGGTGCTGGTAGCCCGTGTGCGGGCCGTGCTGCGTCGGCGGGGGAGTGCCGTGGCGGACAAGGACGCGCCGGTGCGGATCCACGAGCTGGTGATCCATCCGGGCCGGCACGAGGTGCTGCTGGCCGGGCGGCCTATCTCGCTGACGTACACGGAGTTCAAGCTGCTGCATTTTCTGGCGCAGCGGCCAGGCTGGGCCTTTACGCGCGGCCAGATTGTCGATGCGGTGCAGGGGGAGAACTATGCCGTGACGGAGCGGAGCGTGGATGTGCAGGTAGCAGGGCTGCGGAAGAAGCTGGGCAAGTATGCCGGATACATCGAGACGGTGCGAGGGGTGGGCTATCGCTTCAAGGAGTAATCCATGCCCAGGGGGGGGCTGTTCTGGCGGCTGTGGCCATACTCCCTGGCTGGGGCGGCGTGCGCGGCGATGGCCGCCATCTGGATCGACCGCGGCGTGGGAGGTTGGGGTGCGAAACTGTGCTGGCTGGTGCCTGTGGTGTGCCTGGCGGCGGCCGTGGCACCACTGGTTGCCCGGTACATGGTACGCGGCACGGTGGAGGCCCTGAGGTCGGCCCTGGCCGCCTGCTCGGAAGGCGAACCGCGTTTGGCGTCCCGGCCCTCGCTGGCGGAGGCCGACCCGCTCTATAGCGACCTGATGGCGACGGTCCGATCGCTGCATGCCCGCCTTGAAGCCGTGCTGCGAGAAAACCAGGAGCAGCAAGCTGTGCTGGCCAGCATGGTGGAGGGGGTGCTGGCCGTAGACACGGAGAAGCGCGTGATCAGTCTCAATCAGGCGGCGGCACGGCTGCTGGGTACGAAGGCCGCGCAGGTGGAGGGACGGCTGCTTCAGGAGGGGGTCCGGCATGTTGAACTGCAACGGTTTGTGGTGGCGGCCTTATCCTCGGAGCGGCCCATCGAGGGATGCATGATGCTGCATCCGCTCTCCGATCGGCTGGTGCAGGCCACGGGAACGCCCTTACGCGACAAGCATGGCCGCGCGCTCGGCGCGGTGATCGTGCTCAACGATATTTCGCGGTTGCGGCAACTGGAGAACCTCCGCCGCGACTTCGCTGCCAATGTCAGCCACGAGCTGAAGACGCCCATCACCTCGATCAAGGGCTTTGTGGAAACCCTGCTGGACGGCGGCCTGCACAACCCGCAAGATGCCGAACGCTTCTTGCGGATTGTGCTCCGTCAGGCGGATCGCCTGAACACGATCATCGACGACTTGCTGATGCTGGCACGGATCGAAAAGGAGAGCGAGACGGGAGACATTGCGCTCGCTCCCGGGAGGTTGCTGGAGGTTCTGCAGGCGGCGCTGCACGAGTATGAGGGCAAGGCCGCGGAGCGGCAGATCAGCCTGAAACTCCAGTGCGAAGAGTCGCTGCTGGCCAACATCAACCCCGCACTGTTGCAGCAGGCAGTCATGAATCTGCTGGACAATGCCATCAAGTACAGCGAGCCGGGAGCCGACGTGGAGCTGTCAGCCGTGCCGCAAGACGGCCGCGTGCTGATCCGCGTGCGCGATCAGGGCTGTGGCATTGCGCCCGAGCACCACGCACGGCTGTTCGAGCGGTTCTATCGCGTGGATAAGGCCCGCAGCCGCAAACTCGGAGGCACCGGCCTGGGGCTGGCGATCGTCAAGCACATCGTCCTGGCACACGCAGGCGAGGTAGCCGTGGAGAGCGCCCCCGGCCGCGGCAGCACCTTTACCATCTCCCTGCCAGCATGCAAGCTGCCCGCAGGCAAGCTACAATGGGGGTGAGGATGCATGGCTGGTTCCCCCTACGCAGGGAAGCTGGTCCCATCGCCGAGCGATTGCCGTGGATGCGAGATTGACTTCCGCCTGCCTGCTGCTATGTCTGGCCGCTCCTCTGCTGGCTGCCCCGTTTGGAGACAGCGAGTTCGCTCCTCAGTCGCATGACAACGGACCTAGGCTGGACCCGCCCAAGGTGCAGTACCTCGAGGTGGGCGTCGTGATCACGGCCGAGGCGGGCGCTTGCCGCAACATCCTGGCGACTCTTCCCGTGCCCTTCGATTGCCCCGAGCAACAAGTGCGCGTGGCCAAGGAAGACGTCTCTCCCCTGGTCGCCGAGTTGACCTACCGTTCCATCGGCCCCACGGGACGCGCATCGGACGCAGGCACGGCCCGACAAATGGTGCTGCGCATTCCCCACTTGCCCCCAGGCGAGGAATGCCGGGCCGTGGTGACCTTCGAGATCCATCGCAGCACCATGCAGCCGCCGCAGGACACCTCGGTCTATCAGCTTTGCGAGCCGCGCAAGCTGCCCAAGGACGTGCGGCCCTACCTGAAAGGCAGCCCTAAAATCGAGGTGCAAGATCCCAAGATCAAGGCCCTGGCACGCCGCCTGCGCGAGGAACATCAAGATGAGCCTGCCTGGGACCGCGTCAAGGCCATCTACGACTGGGTCCGCGCCAACGTGACATACAAGGAAGGTCCGCTGCGAGGCGCAGCCGCGGCCCTCGAGGCCAAACAGGGCGATTGTGAAGAACTCACCTCCCTCTTCATCGCCCTCTGCCGCGCCAACGAGATCCCAGCCCGCAGCGTGTGGGTTCCGGGCCATTGCTACCCCGAGTTCTACCTCGTCGATAGCGAGGGGGTGGGCTACTGGTTTCCCTGCCAGGCCGCGGGCACCGAGGCCTTCGGCGGCATTCCTGAGGAGCGTCCCATCTTGCAAAAGGGAGACAACTTTCGCACTCCGGAAAAGCCGCGCGAGACGCAGCGTTACGTATCGGAATACCTCACAGGCACGCCTGCCCCAGGCGCCGGCCAGCCCAAGGTCAAGTTTATCCGGCAGCTTGTGGCTCGGCCCGCCGAAGGGTAGCGGCAGCGGCCCAGGCAGCGCCGGCTACTAGGCAGCGCCGGCTAGGACCCAGGGGCAGCAAGCAGGCAGCGTTGGCTAGCAGGCAGCGTTGGCTAGCAGGCAGCGTTGGCTAGCAGGCAGCAGTGGCCAGCAGACCGCAGTGGCTAGCTTGCCCCGCTTAACCAGTGGGTACAGGCCGCCGTGGCAGAATGGGGCAGCGGCTGCTACCAATCGGGTCATCAGGCCGCAGAATTTACCTGACCGCTATGGGCGGCTGGCGGATGGCTGGCGCAAGAACGCCCGCACCGCCGCCCCGCCTCACCGCCTCCGCGGCGCGTGGTACACTTCTGCCAGAGAGGCCCGCGGCCGCTGCGCCACCGAGGGGGGGAGTAGGACCGCTGCTGAGAGGCCTAGGATTGCCTTGGGCAGGGACGGCCCGCCATGTTGTCCGGCACGGTTTCCCAGCTTTGCCGTGACGGAGACGAGCCGACCGCACAACGTCCCATGTTCCAACAGCGTCAACCGGGCCGCGACCTGGCTGCACTGGCCTTGCTGGCCGCGACCATGCTGCTGGCAGTCTCGCTGGCCACGTATGATCCGGCGGATCCGCCTGGCCAGCAGGTGCTGCCGCCCAATACCGAGGCGGCCAATGCCTGCGGCGCGGCGGGGGCGGTGGTGGCGGACGTCTTGTTGGCGGGCTGGGGCGTGGGGGCCTACTATGTGGTCGTCTCGTTGGGGGTGCTGGCGGCGGTGCTGCTGAGCCGGCGGCCGCTCAGCTCGCCACGGTTGCGTTTCTGCGGCTGGTTGATGTCTTTGCTCGGCCTGTGCGCTTTGGCGGCATTGGCATTGCCTGATTACACGCCGGGTCCCGTGATTGGAGCGGGCGGGTACGTGGGGGCGGCAGCGCGAGCGTTGCTGGAACAGTACCTGGCCCGGACCGGCAGCTTCATTTTGGCGGCCAGCGTGACGGCGGGCGGCTTGTTGCTAGCGGCTGATTACTTGTTGTTGCGGGTGGTACTTGCTGGCCTGTTGATTCCATGGCGCTGGCTGGTCAGGCTGATGCGACACCGTGGAAAGGTTGTGGTGGAGGGGGCAGAAGACGGAGCGTCCAGCGCGTTGCGGATCGTACGTGCACAGCGGGGCAAGATGCGCGGCGCCGGTGCTGTGCCGAGTGGTACATCGCGGGCAGTTGAGGAGGTAGCGGCGGCTCCTCCCACAGTGGCGGGAAGTGCCGTGCAACCTGCGGCGGTATCCGCCGGAGGCGGCCCTGCAGCGGCGAAGCGGCGTGCGCCCGTGCCGGCGGAGAAGAGTTCCACCGAGCCAGCCGCACCTGCCAGTGGGGACGCGGCGGCGGATGCCGCCGCAGATGTGCGCATCAAGGCGCGTGGCCGGAAGGAACTCCGTGCGGACGTTTCGGCCGCACTCGACGCCGCCAGCACCACGGGTACCGCCGGAGACTACCAGTTGCCGCCCATCGACCTGCTGTTGCCGCCGGAACCTGCCGCCTTCGAGGAGCAAGAGCAAGAGGTTCGCCGCAAGGCGCGGATCCTCGAGAAGACCTTTGCCAATTTCGGTTTCCATGTGCGGGTGGTGGAGGTGGAAACCGGGCCCGTCATCGCCCAGTTCGAGGTGGAGCTGGAGGCCGGCCTGCGGCTGGCCAAGATTGCTGGCCTGGCCGACGATCTGGCCATTGCCCTGCGCGTGCCCAGCGTGCGGATTGTCGCTCCCATTCCCGGCAAGAACACGGTGGGCATCGAGGTTCCCAATTCCCAGCGGCAGCTCGTGCGGTTGCGGGAGGTGATCGAAGAGTCCGGCTCTATCAGCCAGCGGATGCGCATTCCGATCTTCCTGGGCAAGGACGTGGCCGGCAATCCCATGGTGGCAGACCTGACCACGCTGCCCCATTTGCTGATTGCAGGCCGCACCGGCACCGGCAAGAGCGTGTGCCTGAACACCATCATCGTGTCCATGCTCATGACCCGCCGGCCGGACGAAGTGAAAATGCTGCTGATCGACCCCAAAATGGTCGAACTCAGCCCCTACAAGTCCTTGCCGCACCTGATGCACCCCGTGGTCACCGACATGCGCAAGGCTGAGGCCATCCTGGGCTGGGCCGTGGACAAAATGGAAGAACGATACGCCCTCTTGGCCCGCGCAGGCGTACGCCACCTGGCCGTCTACAACCAGCTCGGCTGCGAAGAACTCTACGAGCGATTGCAGCCCGAAACCGATGAGGAGCGGGCCGCCATCCCCACCCATCTGCCTTACATCGTGATCGTGGCCGACGAAATGGCAGACCTGATGATGACCGCGGCCAAGGAGGTGGAAACGCACATCATCCGCCTGGCACAGAAGAGCCGCGCCGTGGGCATTCATCTGGTACTGGCCACCCAGAAGCCTACCGTGGACGTGATTACGGGGCTGATCAAGTCCAACCTGCCGGCGCGAATCTGCTTCCAGGTAGCCAGCCGCACCGACAGCCGCGTGGTGCTGGACGAGATGGGGGCCGACAAGCTGCTGGGCAACGGAGATATGCTCTTTCTCTGGCCGGGCACCAGCACCCTGTTGCGCGGCCAGGGCACCTACGTGGGCGACGAGGAACTGGCCCGCATCGTGCAGTTTGTCGGCACGACGCAGCCGGAGTTTGTGAACGAGCTGGTGCAGCTTAAGCCCAAGGCCGCCGGCGGCAGCAGCGGTCCCGCCAACCACGGCGATGAACTGTATCCGCAAGCGGTGGAGATCGTGCTGCGAGAGGGCCGCGGCAGCGTATCGCTGTTACAGCGCACGCTGGGCATTGGTTATGGTCGTGCGGCGCGGTTGATCGACTTCATGGCCGAGGACGGCATTGTGGGCATGTACAACGGTTCTCAGGCCCGCGAGGTGCTTATCAGCCTGGCACAATGGGAAGCGATGTGTCGGGCGGCTGAGGCCGAGGAGGCGGAGGCGGCTGCCCCGGCACGCGGTCCGCATCGGCCGGCGCGGCGCGGCATGACCGTCGCCTCCGCCGCTGGGACGGCACGGCGCGCAGGCCGCGCCCGTGGCGAAGAAGGTCTTGAAGACGAATCCGCAGACGGATCCGAAGAGGACATTGCTGGATAGACACTTCGTGCCTCGGTCGCGTGCAGCTCGGGCAATGCGATGGCCGTCCGCTGCCAGCGCGGTCCGCCCTGGAGGCACGCGCTCCGTCGCGTCCGGCGCAGCGCAGAGCGTGACCCACGATCACGGCCACGACGGAGTGTGGCCCTCCATGGGCAAGCATGGCCCTCCACCGGGAACCATGGCCTGGAGGGACGCGGCGGCGGGAGCGCCGCAGGAGTGCCGTTTCCACCGTGGCACCCCTGAGGCATGGGCGCTGTTGTGCGGGATAGACTCCGGAATGATTTTGTACCGTGGCACTCTTGCGGCATGGGCGCTCTTCGCCGAACAGGTCAGCCTTCCCAGCTTCTACCGTCCCAGGCGATCACGCGGTCGATGAGCCGCACGAGGTCTTGCGAGAACAGCTCGAAGAGAGTTTCGCCCTTTTCGGCAGAGGCTGCGGCGGGGTAGCCGATATGGCCAATTGGAGAGCGATCCTGGGTCACCCAGCCGCGCGTGGCAGGCTCGAAGGCGTTGCCGAACTCCACCGGCTGGGCCTCCTGGAAGTTGCCCACCAGTTGCGGGGCGAGCCGCAGCATCATCGAGGTCTCCCACTCGCAGGCGTGGCCCATGCGCTGCTGCTGAAAGTCTCTGCGGGCCTCATGCGGTTTGGCTCCCAGCGTCCAGTAGGTGGCAGAGAGCAACAAGAGATCGGAGCGCTGGCGGTGCCGTTGGCGCATTTCGTACACGGCCTGGGCGGCGGGGACGATGTTGCCGCCGTGGCCGTTGAAAAGCACCAGCCGCCGGAAGCCATGGTGAATGAAGTTCTCCAGCAATTCGCACAGCAGGTTGAGATAGGTGCGCGGCGCGGCGGAGAGCGTGCCGGGGAAGTCGAGGTGGTGCTCGGAGTTTCCCAGCCACATCAGGGGGGCGAACAGGGCTCGATCTTGCAGCCGTGCGGCGGCGCGGCGCACCACTTCGCCCAACAGCAGGCTGTCTGTAAACAGGGGCATGTGCCGGCCGTGCTGTTCCAGCGCCGCGATGGGAAACACCACCGGCATGTTCTTGTCGAGTGCGGCCACGGCCGGCCACGAAAGGTCGGTAAGCTGCATGGTTGGATCTCCCACGGGTAGGACGAGGCCCTGCCGAAGAGGCAGGCAGTGATGTCTCAGCACCGCAGGCGGTGCTGAAGCAGTCCGGCACTGACTACAGGTACGAGTTGATCAGGTTCTCGATCAGCTCCTGCCGGCCGCTGCGATTGGGGGTGATCTCTCCCTTGCCCAGCATGTATGCCTCGAGGGTCCGGAAATTGTGCTGTCCCGCCTCGATCTCCGCGCCCACGCCCGAGTCCCAGGAGGCGTACCGCTCGCGCAACAGGCTTTCCAACCGGCCGTCGGCGCGAATGGCGGCGGCAATCTTCAGCCCGCGCGCAAAGGCATCCATGCCGCCGATGTGTGCGTAGAACAGGTCGATCGGCTCGAAGCTCTCCCGCCGCACCTTGGCGTCGAAGTTCACGCCGCCAGGCGCCAAGCCGCCCCATTTGAGAATGGTCAGCATACACTGCGTGGTCAGGTAGATGTCTGTGGGAAATTGGTCCGTGTCCCAGCCCAGCAGCAGATCTCCCGTGTTCGCATCGATGGACCCCAGAAAGCCCTGCATGGCGGCGTATTCCAGCTCGTGCTGCATGGTATGGCCGGCCAGCGTGGCGTGGTTGGTCTCGATGTTCAGCTTGACGTGCTGCGCCAGGCCGTAGCTTCGCAAGAAGTTGATGCAGGCCGCGGCGTCGAAGTCGTACTGGTGCTTGGTAGGCTCCTTGGGCTTGGGCTCGAACAGAAACTGCCCGGTGAAGCCGATCTCGCGCGCGTACTCCACGGCCATGTGCATGAAGCGGGCCAGATGGTCCAGCTCTCGCTTCATGTCGGTGTTGTAGAGGTTCTGGTAGCCTTCGCGGCCGCCCCAGAACACATAATTGGCGCCGCCCAGTTCGTGGGTGATTTCCAGGGCCTTCTTGACCTGTGCTGCCGCGTAGGCGAAGGCATCGGCATTGCAGCTTGTGGCGGCACCGTGCATGTAGCGCGGATGGCTGAACAGGTTGGCCGTGCCCCAAAGCAGGCAGATGCCTGTGCGGGCCTGCTCTTCCTTGAGCACGCGCACCACGGCATCGAGGTTGCGATTCGTCTCGGCCAGCGACGCCCCCTCCGGCGCCACATCGCGATCGTGGAAACAGTAGAAACCTACCCCCAGCTTCTCCATGAACTCGAAGGCTACCCGCACGCGGCGAATGGCGTTCTCGACCGAGTCGACCTTGTCTTCCCAAGGCCGCAGCATGGTGGGCGAACCGAAGGGATCGGCTCCCGTACCGCGAAAGGTGTGCCAGTAGGCCACACTGAAGCGAAAGTGGTCCTTCATGGGCTTGCCCTCGACCACCTCGTCTGGGTTGTAGTAGCGGAAGGCGAGCGGGTTGCGGCTCTGCGGGCCTTCGTAAGCAATGCGGTCGATCTCTGGAAAGGCGGACATGGCGTTTCACTGCAAGGGGGATCGAAAGAGGCGCGGCTCCGCGCCGCGACGTCTGGCATGGTGCCACAGCCGTGGAGAGGACGCAAGCTGGACGGCCTTCAAGCGGCGCAGCCAGTGCAGACGCCCGTCGCGGCCGAAGCAACAGCGGCATGGTGCCCCCTCTGAAAAAGCAGGGTCCGCGCGCGATCGGGCAGCGGCCCCCTGCACCCGAGGCGGCCGCCGTGGCTGGCCGTTCGCGCCCGCCGCCACGCTTCAGATGCACGGCCCAGGGGCGCCCTGAATGCGTGCGGGCGCGCTGCGTTTGCTGGTGCGCGAGCCTGCGGCGGTTCGCTCGGGAGGCATTACCTGGCGCGGGGGTGTGCCTTTTCGTACGCCTCGCGCAGCGCGGCCGTGCTCAGGTGCGTGTAAATCTGTGTGGTGACGAGGCTCTTGTGGCCCAGCAGTTCTTGCACGCTGCGGATATCGGCGCCGCGGTCCAGCAGGTGCGTGGCGAAGCTGTGCCGCAATGTGTGGGGCGTTGTGCGGCGGTCCAGCCCGGCCTGGGCCAGATAGCGTTCCAGCAGGCGGCCCACGCTGCGTGTGGTGAGGCGGCGGCCCAAGCGGCTGACGAACAGGGGTGCATCGGCCCCCTGGGGCTCGCGCGGGCTAAGCCGGCGCACCTTGAGCCATTGGCGCAAGGCGTCGAGTGCGTACGAGCCCAGCGGGGCGATGCGCTCGCGGCGGCCCTTGCCGCGCACGCGCAACACCTCTTCGCTGAAGCTGACATCTCCATCGTTGAGGCCCACCAACTCTCCCACACGCAGGCCGGCCGAATACATGGTCTCCAAGATAGCCCGGTCGCGCAGGCCGAGCGGATGCTCGGCAGAGGGCGCGGCCAGCAGCCGTGCGACCTCCGCGCTCGTCAGGCAGTGCGGCAGTGCTCGCTGCCGGCGAGGGTTGCGCAGCGGCTTTGCCGGGTTGCCGCGTGCCCAGCCCTCGCGCTGCCCAAAGCGGAAGAACGACCGTAACGAGGCTAGCCGTCGCGCGATGGTACTGCGCGCGTATCCCGCCTGGTGCAGGCTGGAAACGTAGCCGCGCAGATCGAGCGGCGTGATCTCGCCCGCAGACGGAGGCTCGCCCCCCGCCTGCTCGAGATATGTTGCCAGCGCAAGCAGATCCTCCCGGTAGCTTTTCAGCGTGTAGGGGGAGGCATTGCGCTCCACGCGGAGGTACTGCAAGAACCTGCCGATGGCCGCGGCGAGCGCCTGCTCGGCAGCCGCACTCTGGCTGGCGGGGCTGCTGGCTGGGGTCAGGGACGGTACCGCCGCGGCTGGCAGACGTGCGGCTGGCGTGCCGCCATGAGACATGCTAGCGGGTCAGGCTTCTTCCGAGTCGGTGGTGGCAGGCAGGTCGAACCGCCGTGGGCGCCCGATGTGGGGGGCCGGGGGAGACTGCTGGCGGATCTTCTGGCTGAGCACCGCCGCGTCGTACCAGGTGAAGCTCAGGTCGGGATTCGAGGCGAAGCGGCCCAGCACGCGCAGCGTTTCGGCCTTGCTGGCATCGTCGTAGAGAAAGACGTAGCGCTCGCTTCCCTTCACCAGCGCCAGCACGTTGATATCTTGCGGCACAGTTGGCTTCCTCCCCTGGCTGGTTATGCTCTCGGTGTCTGGTGCCGCCGGCGGCGCGGTTTCCCGCGGAGGCCGCCGCTGTACGCGGCTCTGTTGGGGTTTATCGGCCAGCGGGCCATCGCCACACCACTCGGGTTTCGCCGGCGCCGCCTCGCGCGGTCAGCATTTCCGCGATATGCAGGTGGCAGCAGAAGCGGATGAAGTCGTCGCTGCGCTGCAGATACGATTGCCACCCGCCGGCGCGTGCGTCGTCGCGAAAGAAGGCATACGTCTGCAACGCCGCAGTCACGCGCGGATCGGCACCGCTGTACGTGGCCGTGTGAACGAGTACCGGTTCTTCCGATTCCACGCAGGGAGGCACGCCGGCGCAGGGAGGCGACGGAGACCAGCCGCGCGGATCTGGCCATGCCGGTGCCTGGGGTGCTGCCGTGCGGGAGGGAGCGTGCGCGCCGCCTGCATCGCCAGCGTCGTCTGTTGCAGGCGCCAGATAGGTTACTTCTTGCCCTTCATCGTCCGATGGCGCGGCGGGTTCCACGGGCACCGGCCATGGCGGCGCCTGGTAGCGTGGCGTCTGTGTCTTGAGCTGCTCGCGCGCCAGGGCCCGCTCCGCCTCGAAGACCAGTTGCGGCGGGATCTGCTCCTCTTCAGGCGTACCCCACGGCAGGCCGTAACCGGGAGGAATGGGGTGAAAGCATGGATTGGCCGCGTACCATTCCACCTGCATCGCGCAGCGCGGCGGATAGTACGGGCTGTAGTCGGTCACGGAGCCGACCACCAGGGCATCGACCTCGAGAAGCTGTGCTAGGCGGCGGGCATCGGCCGGACTGGCCAGCGTGATCTGATAGGCACGCATGGCCTCTTCGACCACTCCCACCGGCACCACCTCGAAACCCGGCACGCTCTGCAACTGGTCGTAGTAGGCGGCGGCAAATTCCCGCCCATCCACGCTGGGTTCGGTACTGAGGTTGAAGAAGGGTGCCACCGCAACCTTGGAAAGCTGCGGAAAGGGGTTGTAGACGCTCGGTTGTCTCGCCACCTCGGGCAAGAAGGCCTGGCAGCCTGCCAGCACTACCGCCGGCAGGACGAACAGCACGCCCTTGCAATCAGATGAGGCCAAAGGCTCGCTCGCCCTGGTGAAGCACCCCCCTGCATGCACCCTTGCGCGGCACGGCAGCCCTGACAGACCGTGCGGGCCTATTATCGGCAGCCGGGGAGAGTAACTTGAGCTGGGAGCGATCGGTGTGATCTGCCGGATCCGTCCGACTCGTCCGATCCGACGGATCCCAAGGCGGCCGCGGCCGCACGCCACGCTCTCCGCCACGGCTGCCAAACGGCGGCGGCCATGCTACCATCGAGGGCACACCCCTCTTCGCCCGGCTGCGGGCAGATGTGGTTCGGCCTCGGCTGCGAGGCAGTTTGAAACGCGTGAACGAATTCCTCCCGCAACCTGAGTTCAGCGAGGCGGACCTCGCTCGCATCGAAGCGGCCACCCAGGAGATCGGCCGGGAAATCCTCGCGCGCACGCGGGCACGCCAGCCAAGCGTGCTGGAACGGCGCTGGTGGGACGATCGCATCCTCTCCTGGGCCATGCAAGATGAGAGCGTGAAGGTGCAACTCTTTCGCTTCATCGATGTGTTGCCCATGCTGCGTTCGAGCGAGGCGGTGACGCAGCACTTGCAGGAGTACTTCCACGAGGTAGCCCAACACCTACCCCGTGCGGTACGGGTGGGGCTGGCCGTGGCGGGGCCACGCTCCCTGGCGGGACGTGCGCTGGCGCTGGCGGCGCGGCGCAACGCCCTGGCCCACGCGCGGCGGTTCATCGCGGGCACGACCGCTGCGGAGGTGCTGGCTGCGGCGATGCGGGAGCGCAAGCTGCGCCGTGCATTCACGCTCGATCTGCTGGGCGAGGCCGTCACCAGCGAGCCAGCGGCCGATGCCTATCTGGCCCAGTACTTGGCGCTCATCGAGCAGATGGCCCCCGTGGCCAATGCCTGGGAGGAGGTGCCGCAAATCGACCGTGCCGAGTTGGCCCCCCTGCCGCGCGTGAACGTGTCGATCAAGCTCTCGGCGCTAGATCCGCGGTTCGACCCCATCGATCCCGTGGGCACCATGCGGCGTGTCGCTCGCCGCCTGCGGGAACTGTTGCGTGTGGCGCGGCGGCACCGTGCCCATGTTCATGTGGACATGGAAGCTTACCAGTCGAAAGATCTCACGCTGGCCATCTTCAAACAGGTGCTGCTGGAAGACGAGTTCCGAGACCTGGCCGATGTGGGAATTGTGATCCAATGCTATCTGCGGGACGCCGAGGCCGACCTGGAACAACTGTGCCAGTGGGTGCGAGTGCGGCAGACGCCCGTCTGGATCCGCCTCGTCAAGGGCGCGTACTGGGATTACGAGACGGTGTATGCTGCCTTGATGGGCTGGCCAGTGCCCGTCTATCAACAGAAATGGGAGTCGGACGCCTGCTTTGAGCGGGCCACGCGGTTCGTGCTGCGCCATCGGCACTTGCTGCGGCCAGCGCTGGGCAGCCACAACGTCCGCTCCTTGGCGCACGGGCTGGCTGTGGCCAGGCACATGGGGCTCTCTCGCAGCGCCGTCGAGGTGCAGATGCTGTACGGCATGGGAGACCTGGAGAAGCAGGCCCTGGCCGAGATGGGATATCGCGTGCGCGTCTACATGCCCTATGGAGAACTGATCCCCGGCATGGCCTACCTGGTGCGCAGGCTGCTGGAGAACACATCGAACGACTCGTTCCTGCGTGCCGCGGTGACGGATCTGCCTCCCGAGGAGCTGCTGGCGAATCCGGCCCAGGCACATGCCGTGGCACGCAGCGGTGCTGCGTTTGCGGCAGAGGCTGCCGCAGGGACTCCAGCGCACTCCACCCGCCCGCCTCGTCAGGCAGCCATCATGGAGCCGCATCTCATGGAGCCTTTTCAGAACGAGCCACCCGCCGATTTTGCCCGCGATCAAGTGCGGCGAGCCTTCGTCGCCGCCCTGGAACGCGTACGCTCGCAACTCGGCCGCCACTGGCCCCTCAAGATCGACGGTGAGAGCATCGACACGCCGCAGCGCCTGATCTCGTTCGACCCTTCGCATCGCCAGCGCGTGGTGGGTACAGCCGCAGCGGCCGAAGCCGAGCAGGCAGCGCGGGCCGTTGCCGCGGCTGGGCAGGCACAGCCGGCCTGGCAGGCCCTCGGCGTTGCCGAGCGGGCACGCCTGATCCGGCGCGTGGCACAACTGCTGCGCGAACGCCGCTATGACCTGGCCGCGTGGCAGGTGTTCGAGGTGGGCAAGGGCTGGCGCGAGGCCGATGCCGACGTGTGCGAAGCCATCGATTTCTGCGAGTTCTACGCGCGGGACGCCGTGGCGCTGATGTCCGGCGCGGGGGTGGAGATTCCGGGGGAAGAGAACCGTTTCGAGTATTTGCCGCGGGGGGTAGCGGCGGTGATTGCGCCGTGGAACTTTCCGCTGGCCATCCTCACGGGCATGACCGTGGCAGGCCTGGTCACGGGCAATGCCGTGGTGATGAAGCCGGCGGAGCAGTCTCCGGTGATGGCAGCGTTGCTGTGGCAGGCTTGCATCGAGGCGGGCATCCCGCCGGGCGTGTTGCACTATCTTCCGGGCCGGGGCGAGAGTGCGGGGGCGGCGCTGGTGGAGCATCCGCAGACGGCCGTGATTGCCTTTACGGGTTCGCGCGAGGTGGGGTTGGCCATCCATCGCCGGGCGGCGGAGGTTTCTGCCGCGGGCGCTCCGCTGGTGAAGCGGGTGATTGCCGAGATGGGCGGCAAGAACGCCATCATCGTGGATGACGACGCCGATCTGGACGAGGCCGTGCTGGGCGTGGTGAAGAGCGCGTTTGGCTATCAGGGGCAGAAGTGTTCGGCTTGCTCGCGGGCAATTGTACACCAGGCCGTGTATGACACGTTCCTCACACGGCTGGTCGAGGCGGCCGCCAGCTTGCAGCTCGGCCCGGCGGAAGACCCCGGCAGCAATCTTGGGCCGGTGATCGACGACGAGGCGCTGGCCCGCATCCGTCGCTACATCGAGATCGGCCGCGGCGAGGGACGGCTGGTGCTGGCCGTCGATGCCGGCGCGTGGGCAGAGCAAGGCTGTTTCGTGGGGCCGCACATTTTCGCCGATGTCTCGCCGCAAGCACGGATTGCCCAGGAAGAGATCTTCGGTCCGGTGCTGGCCGTGCTGCGAGCCGGCAGCTTCGACGAGGCCCTACAGATCGCCAACGGTACGGAATATGCGCTCACCGGCGGGGTGTACTCCCGCAGCCCAGCCCACCTGGCGCAGGCACGCCGCCAGTTTCTGGTGGGAAACCTCTACCTCAATCGTCCCATCACGGGCGCCATCGTCGGCCGGCAGCCGTTTGGCGGATTCAAGCTCTCCGGCATCGGCAGCAAGGCGGGGGGACACGATTATCTGTTGCAGTTTGTGGTGCCCCGCACCATTACGGAAAACACGCTGCGGCGGGGCTTCGCTCCCCGGCCCCACACAGATTCGGGCGGATAGCCGGCCCGCCCAGGGGCCCCCCCCCCCCCCCCCGC
>JAIMBC010000090.1 GCA_023511675.1 Pirellulales bacterium | reverse complement strand
GTGCAGTACAGTTCTCAGGGCGGCGGGGGGCGGCCTGCGATCACCGCGGCGGCGATTGCCTGTCTGTTCAACGCGGGCGAATATGACGACGAGTATGTACCCAAGTTGATGCAGTACTGCCGGGCCAATCTGGACAATATTCAGAACGAAGGTTTTGGGCACTGGCATTATGCGCACTATTACTATGCACAGGTGTGCTATCGGGAAGGGGGCAAGGTGTGGGAGGAGTACCGCAATAAGATCTACGCGCGGATCCTCAGCGAGGCCGGTCCCAACGGTTCCTGGTCTCAGGGATACATCGGCCCGGTGTACACCACGTCGGTGAACTTGACGATTTTGCAGCTCGATCGGGCTGCACTTCCCATTTATCAGCGTTGACCCCGAGGGAACCCTCCATGTCGACTGTGCCGCCGCAGGCAGAGGCCTCCGCCATCCGCAAACTGGGAGAGGCGCGGGAACGGATTCTCAGCCAGCTTGCCCAGGTGATCGTGGGCCAGAGCGAGGTGATCGAAGAGCTGCTGATTTCTTTGTTTGCGCGTGGCCATTGCTTGCTGGAAGGGGTGCCGGGCCTGGCGAAGACGCTGATGATCAGCACCCTGGCGCGGACGCTGAACCTGACGTTTGCCCGCATCCAGTTCACACCGGACCTGATGCCAGCGGACATCACGGGCACGGAGGTGATCCAGGAGAACCGCAGCACGGGGGAGCGCGAGTTCCGCTTTTTCGAGGGGCCGCTGTTCGCGAACGTGATCCTGGCGGACGAAATCAACCGTACGCCGCCCAAGACGCAGGCGGCCTTGCTGGAGGCGATGCAAGAGCGTCAGGTCACTGCGGGCGGCGTGCGGCGGAAGCTGCCGGATCCTTTTTTTGTGCTGGCCACGCAGAACCCGATCGAGCAGGAGGGGACCTATCCCCTGCCCGAGGCCCAGCAAGACCGTTTCATGTTCAAGGTGTTCGTCCGCTATCCGAGTTTTCAGGAGGAATTCGAGATTGCGCGGCGGACGACGGGGCTGCTGGAGGACCAGATCGTTCCGGTGCTGGCGGGGGAAGAGATCTTGCAGCTTCAGCAGATGGTGCGGCAGGTGCCGGTCTCGGACCATGTGATCCGCTATGTGCTGGCACTGGTCAGGCAGACGCGGCCCGGCGAGCCGACGGCCCCCCCCTTCATTCAGGACCAGCTCAACTGGGGCGCGGGCCCGCGCGCGGTGCAGAATCTGATCCTGGGCGGGAAGGCCCGGGCTTTATTGCACGGCCGCACGCACGTGACCACGGAGGACGTGCAGGCCCTGGCCTGCCCGGTGCTGCGGCACCGCCTGGTGGTGAACTTTGCCGCGGAGAGCGAGGGGATCACGCCCGATCAGGTCATCGGGCGGCTGGTGGCCGAAACGCCGGCCAAGGAGGATGCACTTTCACGCGATCCGCGGTTTGCGGCCATGTTCGCCGCGCCGCTAGCGGCAGCAGGGTAAGCATGCCATGCCCGCCACGCAGCGCTTCTTGCATCCCGACGCACTCAAGCGGATCAGCCGCCTGGAGCTGCGCGCACGCTACGTCGTGGAAGGCTTCTTGTCCGGCATGCACCGCAGTCCCTATCTGGGACAGTCGATCGAGTTCGCCCAGCACCGAGAATATGCGCATGGAGACGACCTGCGCCGGATCGACTGGAAAGTCTGGGCCAAGCACGACCGCTATTACCTCAAGCAGTACGAGGAGGAGACGAACCTCCGCTGCCTGTTGCTGGTCGATGTCTCCAACAGCATGCGCTACGGGGCCAACCCCTGGAGCAAGTACGAGTATGCCTGCACGCTGGCGGTGAGCCTGGCATACCTGCTGTTGCGTCAGCAAGACGCCGTGGGGCTGATGGCCTTCGATGAGCAGGTACGCAGTACCGTGGCGCTTTCCAGCCGGCGCAACCACCTGCAAGCGCTGGTCGCCGCGCTGGCGGCGGACGAACCGCAGCGAAAGACGGATCTGGGCCGCATCCTCCGGCAGGCGGCGCAGGCCTTTCCCCGCCGCGGCATCTTTGTGCTGGTTTCCGACCTGCTGGTCGAGCGGGACGGCCTGTTCAAGGGGCTGAAGCTGCTGCGCAGCCGCGGACACGACGTGCTGGTCTTCCACGTGCTGCACGATGACGAACTGGATTTCCGCTTTAGCGGTCCCACACGCTTCGAGGCGTTGGAGGGGCTGGAGCGGTTGAACGTGAATCCCCGGGCATTGCGTGCCGGCTACCTGGAGGCCCTGCACGCGTACCTGGACGAACTCCGCCGCGGCTGCGCCCGGCACGTGGTGGACTACAAGCTGGTCCGCACCAGCGAGCCGCTGGATGCCGTGCTGGCCAGCTTTCTCTCCCACCGCATGGGCAGCTTGCATCGCAGTTGACGACATGAAACCCGTGCGCGCCGTCTCTCACCCTCTCCAACCACGGCAGGGCCAGTGAACTCGGCACTTACCTTTGTCAACAGCCCGTTGCTATGGGGCCTGGCGGCCCTGGCGATACCGGTGTTGATCCACCTGATCAACCTGCTGCGCCACCGCCGCGTGCCCTGGGCAGCGATGGAATTCCTGCTGGCCAGCGTGAAGAAGAACACGCGCTGGATCCGGCTGCGCGAGTTGTTGTTGCTCTTGCTCCGCCTGGCGGCCGTGGCGGCGGTAGTGCTGATTGTGGCCCGTCCTCAACTGCGCAGTCGCCTGGCAGGGTGGTTCGGAGGCGGTCGTACCCACCACCTCGTGCTGCTGGACGACAGCTACTCGATGCAGGACCGGTGGGGGGATACCAACGCCTTCGACGAGGGCCGCCGCGTGGTCCGTCGCCTGGCGGAGCAGGCGGCCCTGCAACCCGCATCCCAACTGTTCACGCTGCTGCGGTTTTCACGCTGTGGCCGGCCCGGCGGACGCACCGAGCCGGACCTATTGGCCGAACGCGTGGACCGCGCCTTCGGCCAGCGCATGGTAGCCCTGCTGGAAGACGTGCAGCCGTCTCAGCACGCAGCCCAGCCGGGCCCAGCCCTGAAGGCCATCGAGCAGCTTCTCAGCGACCGCGTGGGCGAGGAACACGCGGTGTACGTCGTCTCCGACTTTCGCGCCGCGCAGTGGGAAGAGCCGGGCGAGCTGGCCCGCGTGCTGCTGCGCCTCCAGCAGGCCGGCGTTCGCCTGCACCTGGTGCATTGTGTTGACGCCGCACATGGCAACCTGGCCGTGACGCGGCTGGCGCCTCGGCCAGGGATTCTGGCGGCCGGCGTGCCCCTGCTCATGGAAGTTACTGTCAAGAACTACAGCAGCGAACGTGCCAGCGGCGTGAGCGTGCTGGTGGAAGAGGACCAGGCCGAGCGGCCTGCCGTCGAGATCGGCGATTTGGAGCCGGGAGAGTCCGTGACGCGGCGTTTCCCCGCCTTTTTCGCCACGGCGGGCGAACACGTGGTCAAGGTCTCCCTGCCCCCGGATGGAGTGCCGGCCGACAATACGCGGTTTGCCCTCATTGAGCTGCCCCTGTCTGTGCCGGTGCTGCTGGTGGATGGGGATCCGGAAGCGCTCCAGGCGCGGTTTCTGGCCACGGCGCTGGCACCCGGCGGGCCGGTAAAGACGGGCGTCGACCCCTTGGTGGAGGGGCCAACTTACTTGAACCGCCAACCGCTGGAGCGGTATCGAGCGATATATCTGTTGAATATCGACCGACTGGACGAGGCAGCGCTGCAGGCAGTGGAGGCGTATGTGCGTGGGGGAGGCGGTGTGGCCTTTTTTGTGGGGGATCGTACCCGGGCCGAGTTCTGCAATCAGCAGCTTTACCGGGATGGGGAGGGTTGGCTGCCGCTGCCCTTGGTGGGCAGCACGCCCCTGGTGGTAGACAGGCTGGAACGCAGCCCGGATGTGGCGGTCACGGACCATCCGCTCTTTCGCATTTTTGCGGGGGAGCGGAATACGTTCCTGTCGAGCGTGATCGTTGAGCGGTACTTCAAGACGCAGCGGGACTGGGAGCCCCCGCCTCGTTCATCGGTGCGCGTGCTGGCGCGTGTCCGCAATGGCGATCCATTAATCGTGGAGCGCACCTACGGCAAGGGCCGCGTGGTGGCAGTGCTGACCACGGCTTCTCCGGAATGGAACAACTGGGGCCGCAATCCCAGCTTTGTGGTGCTGGCGCTGGAGCTGCAAGCCTACCTGAGCAAGTCCTGGGAGGGAGAGGAGCTGTTGGTGGGCTCTCCGCTGCGGTTGGCCGACCTGGACGCGTCTCATTACCAGCCTCGAGTGCAGGTTTTTCCGCCGGGAGCCGGAACCGAGCGCGCGATCACGCTGGATGCCTTGCCTTCTGCAGCCTCGGCAGCGGCGGGGGAGACGCCTGCGGGCACGTCCCCGCCTGCCCAGCCTGCGGCGGAACGCGGCCGCGCTACCATGCGGTTCGAGTTCCCCGATACGGATCTGGCCGGCATCTACGAGGTGCGGCTGAGCACCACGGCCGCTGCCGAGGAATCCCGTTACTTTGCCGTCAATGTCGACCCGGGCGAGGGAGATCTGGCCACACTTCATGGCCGCGAGCTGGCGGAACGCCTTCCTGGGGTGAAATTCGACTATCGTCCGGCGACTGAGTTTAGACTGGCACACCAGGATCCCACCGGCTCCGAGCTGAGCCAGTGGCTGCTGTACGCCCTGATTGCCGTCTTGATCGGCGAACAACTGCTGGCCTATGTGGCCAGCTACCACCCCCCAGCCGCAGAGGCCACGCGCTGATGGATGGAACCCTCTTGTTTGCCGCCGCCAATGATGCCGCAGCGCAGGCCGGCTCCTCGGCCTCTGGCCCGGCGGCACAGACCGCCCGAGCGGTGTTCGAGCTGGCTCGCATCCAAGCTCCGCTCGATTGGCTGTTGCCCCTCGCTGGCATGCTGCTGGTGACCGCGTTCGTGGTCTACATGTACCGCAAAGACGCGGTCGAGCTGCATCCCGCCCTGGCCGCGCTGCTCACAAGCTTGCGCGTGTTGGCATTCGCCGGCCTGCTGCTGATCTACCTGCAACCGCAGTGGCGCATGGAGGAAGACCAGGTGATTCCCTCCCGCGCCGTGCTGCTGGTCGATACCAGCCTCAGCATGGGCCTGGTCGACCAGGATGCTAGCGGCGTGCCGGCCGAACCGACGCGCGCCGAGCAAGTGGCCGAGGTTCTGTCTCGTGGCCCGCTGCTGGCCGAGCTGCGCCGCAACCACGACGTGATTGTTGCCCGCTTCGATGAGGAGCTGGTGCGCCTGGGCACCTGGCGCAAATTCGCCCCCGCAGGCGAGGCCCACACTGAGGCTGGCCCACAGCCACCTGCTGCCGATGGGGCCCCAGCAGAGCCGGCCGTCGCATGGGAGCAGGCCCTCGCCCCGACCGGGCGAGAGACCCGCCTGGGACTGGCCCTCCGCCGCGTGCTGGACGAAGAACGCCATCAACCCCTCTCCGGCATCGTGGTGTTTAGCGACGGTCAGCATAATGCGGGCGTGGATCCCCTTGAGGCGGCGCAACTCGCTGCCCGGGCCAGCGTGCCCATCTACACGGTGGGGCTGGGCAGCGACCGGCCGCCGGCAAATGTGCGAGTGAGCGATGTGGCCGCGCCCGCCCGGGCCTATCCCGGCGACCAATATGGCGTCACCGTTTACGTGCAGGCCCAGGGCATGGGCGGCCGAACCGTCACCGTGGAGGTGCTCTCTCGGCCGGCCTCCGCCTCGGCCGCGGAGGAGCAATTGGAGGCCGCGCAGCAGGTCGTGCTGGGGGCGGATGGCGAGGTGTTGCCAGTGCGGTTTGAGCTGGTGCCCGCGCAGCCCGGGCGCCTGACGCTTGCCGCGCGCGTGGTGGCTCCCCGAGAAGATCGCCACGCCGCCGACAACCGGCAGGAGGCTGATGTGGAGATCGTAGATCGGCAGACGCGCGTGCTGCTGTTTGCGGGAGCCGCCTCGCGGGAGTACCAGTTCCTCCGCAACCAGCTTCGGCGAGACAAGGATGTGCAGGTCGATGTACTGTTGCAGACGGGCAGTGAGGGAGTTTCTCAGGATGCACATCGGGTGCTGGAGGAGTTTCCATCCTCGCGAGAGGAAATGTTTGCTTACGACTGTCTGGTGGCCTTCGACCCGGATTGGCGCGAGCTGGACGCACAGCAGATCTCGCTGCTGGAAAGCTGGGTGGGAGACCAGGCAGGCGGGCTGATCGTCATCGCAGGGCCGGTGTGCATGGATGCGTGGGTGCAGGCCGCTCCGCGCGAACGCCCGGACCTGGCACGGCTGCGGTCCCTCTATCCGGTGGAGTTCCATCAGCGCTTCGCGCTGCTCGAAGATGCGCGCTATGGTTCCCGCGAGCCGCGTCCGCTCATCTGGACGCGCGAGGGCCTGGAGGCCGAGTTCCTCTGGCTGGCAGATTCCCTGCCTGCCAGCCAGGCCATCTGGGAGTCTTTCCCCGGCGTCTATGGATACTATGGGGTACGGGGGCCAAAGCCCGGCGCCACGGTGTTCGCCTATGTCTCCGATCCGGGGGCGGGCCAGGCTGGAGAGAAGGCCGTGTACATGGCCGGCCATTTCTATGGTGCCGGCCGTGTGTTCTACCTCGCCAGCGGCGAATTCTGGCGGCTGCGGGCCCTCTCCGAGGCGCACTTTGAACGGCTGTATACGCGATGGCTCCGCCACGTTTCTCAGGGCCGCATGCTCCGCGGTTCCAGCCGCGGCGTGCTGCTGGTCGAGCGAGACCGTTACCTGCTGGGCAGCACCGTGGAAGTGCGGGCACAACTGACCAATGCCAGGCTGGAACCTCTCTCGGCCGAGGCGGTGGAACTGGAAGTGCTGCCTCCCGACGGCACCTTGCAACGCGTGCGCCTGGAAGCCGATCCTGCCCGGCCAGGTGCCTATCGTGGCGGATTCCACGTGCGCCAGGAAGGTACCTACCGGCTTGAGCTGCCCATACCCGATGGCGACCGAGAAGTGCTGGGACGGCGTATCCAGGTGCGCCTGCCTGACCTGGAGCGGGAAAGCGTCCAGCGCAACCACGCGCTGTTAAGTCAGTTGGCCGAGCGCACCTCCGGTACCTACTATCTGTCTCCGCAAGCGGCGGTGAGAGGCGCGGAAGGGACGCCGCCGTTGTGGCAGCAGTTGCGGGACCGCAGCCGCACGATTACGGTTTCGGCGCCGCCGGTTCCGCTGTGGGATAACATCTATGTGCTGGCGGCGATTTGCGGGCTGCTCAGCCTCGAGTGGCTGCTGCGCCGGCTGGTCCGCCTGGCATGAAGGGGAGAGGAGCTGCTGATGGCCGTTGCTGAATCCGCCCCCCGCCTGGCCCCTGAAATCCGCGAACTGTTGCAGCGGTTGCGTGGGCGCATTCGCCGCTACGTGTGGCTGGAAGGGGCGGCCCTGGCGGTGGCGGCGGCAGTTGCCTGCTTCTGGCTGCTGCACGCACTCGATTGGTGGCAGGAACCTCCGCCGCGGGTGCTGCGAGGCCTGCTGGCGATTTGCCTTGTCGGCGTGCTGCTGGTGTTCTGGCGGTATGCCTTCAGGCGGGCCTTTGTGCCGCTGGCAGACGAGAGCCTGGCACTGCTGATCGAGCGGCACCACGGCGAGCTGCAAGAGGGCCTGATCACGGTGGTGGAGCTGGCCGAGCGCGATGCCCAGCTCGAGCCGTTGGGGCGCGAGATGTTTGCCCACACCGCCCGGCAAACTGCTCAGGCTGCCGCACACGTGCAGGTGGAGCAGCTTTTCAACCATCGCCGGCTGAGGCTCGCCGTAACCGCTGCCGCATCGCTGGCCCTGACCGTTATCGCCTACGGCCTGCTGGCACCGCAGCAGTTTCTATTTGGCGTGCGGCGCTTGGCGACGCTCACCAGCGAGCCCTGGCCGCGAGACACCAAACTTTCGATCGAGGGGTTCCGCAACAACGAGGCGGTGATCGCCCGCGGCAGCGATCTGCCGATTACCGTGCGCGCCGATACGTCCGGCACCGTCCCGCAAGTCGTCTACATCCGTTACCGCACCGCCGAAGGGGCACGCGGCCGGGAACCCATGAGCCGAGAAGGTAACGCGCAGCCCGGCCGCGATGCCTATCAGGAGTATCGTTACACCTTCGAGGGAGTGCTGTCTGACCGTACGTTCGAGGTGCTGGGGGGCGATGCGCGGTTGCGCGGGCTGCGCATTCGCGTGGTCGATAGCCCCACCATTACGCAGCTCATGCTGCACTGCACGTTTCCGGAGTATCTCGGCCGAGCGCAGGTCGTGCTGCCGGTTAGCGGTACCGTGCAGCTTCCGGTGGGGACGCACCTTGTGCTCGAGGCCCAGGCCAACAAGAAGCTGGTGCGCGCCACGGTGGATCGAGTCGCCGAGGGACAGGCCCCCGTATCGCAGCAGCTTAAGATCAGCGGGGCCGATGCCCGCCGGTTCCGGCTTGTGCTGGGCAGCTTGCAAACCAACACGGTGCTGAACTTCACCCTGCTGGATGCTGATGGGATCGATAACAGCCGCCAGCCGGTGCGGCTGAAGCTGGTGGCCCAACCTGACCAGGCCCCATTGGTCAGGTGCCGGCTGCATGGCATCGGTACCGCGATCACCCCGCGGGCCAGGCTGCCCTGGCAGGGCACTGTGGAAGACGACTACGGCATCGCCGCCCTGAGTGTGGAATACGCCGTTGGCCAGCAACAGCCGGCAGACGCGGCCTTGCCTGCACCCTCGACTCCCCAAACCAAGCTGACTGTGGATGCGGCCTGGGAAGTGGAGCCTCTTCAGCTCACTCCCGGCCAGCAGCTCGTGGTGGCCCTCAAGGCCACAGATAACCGCCATCTGCCCGATGTACCGTCTGTGGCGGAGCAAGGCCCTAACGTGGCGCGCGGCGAGCGTTTCCTGCTCGATGTGGTCACGCCCGAGAAGCTCCGCGCCATGCTCGAAGCCCGGGAACTCAACCTCCGCCAACGGTTCGAGGCCATCATCGAAGAGGTCACCGGCAGCCGCGATGCCCTGGCCGCCATGGAGTTTCAGCCGGCCGGCGCCGCTGCGTCCGATCCGCAAGAACAGCCCCGCGATGGCGCGCAACCCGAGCCGCCTGCTCCTCTTACACCCTCCTCGCCGGGCCAGAGAGACAGCCGCGAGCCGGAAGATGGGACCAAGCCGGATGATGCGGCTGCGCTGGACGATGCGTCCGAGCCGGCTCAGGCTCCTTCGCCCGAACGGCTGCTGCAGCGGCGGTCTCTGCGTGTGCAACGAACCCGCCAGGACTCTGAAAAGAACGCCGCCGAGGTTGCTGGGCTGGCCGACGCATTCGACGAAATTCAGGCCGAGTTGGTGAACAATCGCCTGGACACCGAGGAACTAAGAATCAGGCTCCAGGACCAGATCGCCGCCCCGCTCCGCCGCATCGCCCAGCAGATGTTCCCACAACTGCAGCAACGTCTGGAGTCTTTGCAGGCTGTGCTGGCAGACGCGGCCAAAGGCCCCAAAGCGCAGGCCCACGCCGTCGCACAGCTCGACGCCATCCTCGTCGAAATGCTGCGAGTGCGAGATAAAATGCTGGAGCTGGAGAGCTTCAACGAACTGGTCGATCTCGTCCGCTCCGTCCTGGCGGAGCAAGAAGCGCTGGAAGAATTGACCCGCTCCGTGCGGGCACAGAGTCTTCGCAGCCTGCTGGAAGACGAAGAGGGGGATGCTGAGGAGGACAACCCATGACGTGTGCTTGTTTCCTGCCCAAGCGGCTCAATAGCTGGCGGTGCGGTTGGACCGCACGTTGCGGCCTGTTGCTGTGCCTGGCGGCCGCAGTCGCGCTTGTGGCCCAAACCGCCTGGGGAGACGAGCCGCCGGCCCCACAGGTTCCGCAAGGTGAGGCAGACGCAACACAGCCCGCTGCAGACAGTCCTCCATCTGATACCGCCCCCAACGCTACAGACGATAGTTCGCCCGGTACGCCCACCCCTGACGAACTCGCACAGCAACAGGCACGGCTGGCCGCCAAGTACCGCCGGGTCGAAGAAATCATGCAGCGCATGGCCGAGCTTTCGGCCTCCACCGATCCCCAGCGCGCCGCCCTGCTGCGCAAGGCCGCGGCCCAGAGCAAACAGGCCCTGATCGCCCAGCAGCTTGAAGAACTCTCCCAGCTCCTGCGTGCTGAGAGTCTGGCCCAGGCACTCAAGGCACAAGATAAGGTCGAAGGTGACCTGCTCGCCATTCTCGAACTCTTGCTGAGCGAAGAACGCGGCAGCCGCATCAAGGACGAACGGGAACGCATCAAGGAGCAGATCCGCCGCATCAAAGAGCTGATCAACAAGCAGTCTTCCCTAAGAGGCCAAACCGCCCGCGCTGAGGACACTCAACCCCTCGCGCCGGCTCAGGGCCGCCTGGCAGAAGATGCGAACAGGCTCGCCAAGGATATGGAGCAACAAGACCGAGAAGCTGCAAGTCCCGGCCAGAATGGCCAGCAACAAGACGACCCAGCCCAGGGCAGCCCCCAGCATGGTCCCGAGCAACAGCACCCCTCCGATCAAGACAATGACCAACAAGGCCAGGGCCAGCAAGGCCAGGGCCAACAAGGCCAGGGCCAGCAAGGGCAGGGCCAGCAAGGGCAGGGCCAGCAAGGGCAGGGCCAGCAAGGACAGGGCCAGCAAGGGCAGGGCCAGCAAGGACAGGGCCAGCAAGGACAGGGCCAGCAAGGACAGGGTCAGCCGTCGGAGGAGAATCAGCAGCCTTCTGCGGCACAGCGCGTGCAGCGGGCATACGAACGCATGGAAGAGGCCCGCCGCAAGCTGGAGCAGGCCCGGCGTGAAGGAGCCATCGAGGACCAGGAGGAGGCGCTGCGCGAGTTGGAGAAGGCCAAGGCCGAGCTGGAGGCCATCCTGCGGCAGCTTCGAGAGGAGGAACTCAAACGCGTGCTGGCCATGCTTGAAGCACGCTTCCGCAAGATGCTCGAGATGCAGCTTGTGGTTTACGAAGGTACACGCCGGCTAGACCAGATCGACCCCGATGAGCGCGATCGCGCCCACGGCATCGAAGCAAGCCGGCTCAGCCGGCAGGAGGCGCAGATCGTGGTCGAAGCCGATGCTGCGTTAGCATTGTTGCGAGAAGAGGGCTCGGCCGCGGCCTTGCCCGAGGCGGTGGAACAAGCGCGGGAAGACATGCGGCAGGTTGTTGACCGGCTGGCCGATGCCAAAGTGGACGAGCTGACCCAGTCGATCGAGGAGGACATCATTGCCGCGCTGGAAGAGATCATCGTCGCCCTGGAGCGAGCCCAGGACGAACTGGAGCAGCAGCAACAGCAACAGCCGCAAGATCAGAGTCCGAATGAGCCGGCTGATCCGCCGCTGATCGACGCACTGGCGGAACTGCGCATGATCCGTTCGCTGCAAATGCGCATCAACAACCGCACCAAGCGATACCAGCAGCTCGTCCAGAGCGACGAGGTCGGCCAGGCCGACAAGCCGGAGTTGATCGAGGCCCTGCAACGCCTGGCCGAGCGGGAGGCCCGTGTCTACAAGGCCACGCGAGATATTGCCGTGGGGAGGAACCAATGACCTACGTCCCAAGCTGCCAGCCTGCGGGCCGTTGTGGAGGCAGCGCCACACTGCGTGGGGTCCGCAACCGGCTTGTACTGTGTGCCGGTGCGCTGGGCGCCCTATTCTTGAATGAGTGCCAGCCCTGGCCCGCTCGGGCAGCCGAGGAGGCGATGCCCGAGTCGGGACTGGCCCGTGTACGGACGCTACGGCCTGCACCGCCAGAGAAGGTTCGAGAGCAGGTGCTTTCCTGGCTGCAAGCGCGTCAAGCAGCACCGGAAGTGCTGGAGCAGGGGGCGGCCATGTTCAGCGACGAGGCGCTGCGTGACGGCCGCGAGATGCTGGACCGCCTGGCGGCCGCTCTGGCCCTGGGAGACGAACGCGTGGCCGCCCTGGTCCGCACGTGCCAGCGTCCGCGCCCGCGCGGGCCGCTGGCGCCCCAGGAGTGGCTCAAGCACGACGAGCTGGGTAGCTTCGCGCAAAACAACCTGCGGCTGTACTACGGCCGCTGGCTGGTGCATGAGCATGTGTACGACGATGCCTTGGAGCAGCTCGGGGCGCTGACGCCGGCGGATGTGGTGGATCCCGCCGCGCTGTTGTTTTACCAGGCGGTGGTACACCATCGCCTGTTGCGCAAGGAAGAGGGGTTGAAGGTCCTTGCGCAATTGCTGGAAGAGGCGGCCGATCTCCCTCAGCGCTACAAGGCGTTGGCGGGCCTGATGCAGGCGGATCTGGAACAGCTTCGCGGCGACTCGCTGGACGAGATTTCGCGGATGATGGACGATATTCGCCGCCGCTTGTGGCTGGGGCACGCAGGAAAACGCGTCCGCAAGCTGGAAGACGATGTGATTGCCAAGCTGGACAAGCTGATCGAAGAGCTGGAAAGGCAGCAGCAACAGCAACAGCAGCAGCAATCGGGCGGGCAGGGGAGCGGTTCTCGTCCCACGCAGCCCATGCGGGACAGCCGCCTACGCGAGTACAAACGGCCTGGAGATGTGGACCGCCGCGACGTGGGGAACCGCACCGGGTGGGGCGACCTGCCCCCCAAGGAGCGCGAACGCGCCCTACAGCAGATCGGAAAGGATTTCCCCGCACACTACCGGGACGCAATCGAACAGTACTTCCGCCGGCTGGCGTCTGAAGGCGGAGCCGAGTGAGCGTACCTGATAGCGGCAGCGGGCGAGGGATGATGCCCGTGTCGCGTCCGTGCCGCCATTTCGCCCCGCCCCACTGCCGCAACAGCCGCAGCGCACGATCGAAGTGATCAGCAATCTGTCGCGGGCTGGCCACCCCTGCCGCACAGCGGCAACAAGGATCGTGGCGATCGGCCACCGCACGCAGCCACAGCCAAGGACCGCACCCTATTGATTGGGCACCACGAGGCGCCCCCCGTCCAGATACGGGTACACGCCCGTGTACTCAATGCTGGCCTTGGGCCGCAGCTCGGCGGCCAGGGCGTCGAAGCGTTCGCGCGCCACAATCAGCTCCAGTTCCCCGCGGACGTCAGACCAGGTCTTGGTTCCCGGCTTGATCTCGGTACACAGGATCAGATGGACGCCAAACTGCGTGACGACGGGCTGGCTGATCTCGCCCACCTCGAGGGCAAAGGCTGCGGCCGAAAAAGCCTCCACCATGCGGTCGCGTCTGGGGATGAAGCCCAGGTCGCCTCCTCGCCGGCGGCTGGGGCCCGCAGAGTACTTCTCGGCGGCCTGGGCAAAGGTGAGCTGGCCCGCCACGATCTCCTCGCGGATCCGTTGCGCGCGGTCGATGGCCGCCTGCAAGCTCGCGGCATCCTTCGCGTCTGGCACCCGCAACAGGATATGGCTCACGCGCACCTCTGTGCCGTCCACGTGCTTCTGATGGCGGGCAAACGCCTGCTGCAAGGCCTGTTCGCTCAGTTCGCTCAGCACATAGCTGCGCCAGGCAAGATCCCAGACAATCTGCCTGCGCAGGGACTCCTCCGTGTGCAGCCGCTGTTCGAGATAGGCATCAAACGCAATCTGCCGGCGGGCCAGTTGCTGCCGGAGGGCATCCAGGGCAGCCTCCACCTCTTGCTCCGCAGGTAACAGCTTGCGTCGCATGAGTTCTGCCAGCACCAGTTTGCGATGGATAAGCTGTTCCAGCGCTTCCGCACGCAGCCTCGGCAGGCCCTCTGCCACCACCGCTCGGCCGCCCGTTGCCTCCGCCACCAAACGCTCCACGTCCCGCACGCACAGCTTCTCGCCGTTCACCGTCGCCACCACGGCATCGAGCGGCAGAGCAGCCTCGTCGCCTTCTGCTGACAGGCTTCCTTGTTCCTGCTTGCCGCCGTCCGTCGCAAGCTCTCCTCCGACGGCTTGCCGTGAACCAACCTGCTGGCCGCCGCACGCACACGCTACTAAGGCCAACGCTAGACAGACACACCCGCGGCGCAGCGCCGCGCGGCTCCGCCCTGCTGCTGCCGCCTGTGCCCGGCGCATTACCATACCTTCCAGAACGCTCATGGCAGCTCGAGATCCTTCAGCTCATACTCGATCGGCACGCTGACCACCGCTGAGGGAGCCATGTACACGAACGTACAGCCTTTCAGTCCGCCGGGCATGTCGAACAAGTACACCACCCCCACCTCGGTTTCCGTTTGCAAGGTGGTGTTCAACCAGCCGCAGGGAATGCGCTCCTTGTCGCGCTCCAGATAGGCCTCGTTGTTCAGCACCCAACCGCGGTGAGACTCCAGCGCACCTGATGTCTGATCGAACAGGACGCGGACGTGACACTCCCAAATGTCAGGATTATCCTGGGCGCGTGCCACACGTTCGAGCACCACCGTCACGTCGGCCTTTTTTTGCTCGAGCTTGCGTGCCTGTCCCCGGTCTCGCCGTGCGAGCTGGTCCAGCTTGGCAAAGCGAAACGCCTCCACCTTTCCCGGGACCAAGACGGAGAGCCGCCCGCGCAGGCTGGCGATCCGCTGGGCATCTCGCGGCGGCAAGCGAAAGTGCAGCGGCAGCTCCACGGAACTGGCGCCGGGATTCACGGGGATTTCCAGCTCGTTGCCTTCGTCGGCTGGTACAATGGGCCGGCCTTGGTCGTCCACGGCCTGTACGGCCTCTGTGGGCTGCATGATCACGATCGGTAGCAAGCGCGGCTCCCAGGCCACTTCGACCAAAAGCTGCAGGGTCTGATTGGCGGGGTCGCGCAGGTCGCGATGGGCGTCGAATTCCACCGCCTCGATGCGGAAGGCGCCGGCGTACGCCCCCCGCTGGAGGCGCGGCCGCTGGCCTTCGGTGCGGCTAACCAAGGCGATGCCGCTGGGCATATCTGTCAGATCGGGGTAAGCGTAGGTCGTCAGGTCGGCCTGGTCCAGCAAACGGTCGAGTGCCTCCCAGAACGGAACATGGTCGAATTCGACTTCCAGCCTCGGGTCGCCAGCAGCCTGGCCGAAACGACCGCGATAATCCACCACGTTGTTGCCCGTCTGCTGCTTGAACGCCTGCAGCACCTCCGAAAGCCGCATGGCACCTTTGGGCAGCGTAACGTGCGATGCCTGCACGGACTGCTCCGCCCGCGCCTTCTCGAGCTGCGCTCGAATACGGCCCAAGCGCAGGCGCGTTTCGGCCGGGAGCTGGTCGGTCATCTCAGGCAGCAAGTCGAGCACCGCTGGCCCCAGGGCCAGGAGCTGTTGTTCTGCTTCGTCTCGGCGGGCCTTCTCGGGGGCTTCGAGTTCGCCGATGAGCCGCTCTACCGCTGCCTTCTCCGGGGGCTGGCTCGGGGCCTCGACCTGACCGGCCACGCACAGCCATAAGAGCAGTGTGGGAACCAACATGGCACGAGTTACTCCACTGAGGTCATCACGCTCAAGCAACGCCGCACGCCTTACACATTGTAGCAGGCTGCAACATGCCGGGCGGCAAGCTGTCCGGACCCTGCCGCCCCGCTCACGCCAGGACCACCTTTCCGGCCTCCCCCGGCACTTCTCGCACCAGCCGCGGTACGGCATAGCCAGCAAGCCGCCCGCGGAGCTGATGTACCAGCTCGATGGCCTTGGCTTCCGGCACCTCGAAGTGGGCGGCCCCCGCCACACGATCGAGCACGTGCAGGTAGTATGGCATGACTCGCAGCTCCGTCAGCCGCCGGCAGAGATTCTCCAGCGAGGACAGTTCGTCGTTGACGCCGCGCAGCAACACGGCCTGGTTCAAAACAGGTATGCCGGCGTCCACCAGCCGGCCGAGGGCAGCGGCCACGTCATCGCTCAATTCTCGGGCGTGATTGGCGTGCACGACCACCAGCGGCACCAGCCGCGTGCCTCGAAGCCAGGCCAACAGCGGCTCGCACACGCGTTCGGGTATCACAATCGGCAGCCGCGTGTGGACGCGGAGACGCCGCACATGGGGGATGCTTGCCAGTTGTGCCGCCAGTCCTGCCAGCAGCTCGTCCCCCAGGCTGAGCGGATCGCCACCGCTCAGGATGATCTCCTCCACCTCCGGAGCGGCCGCCAAAGCCCCTAGCGCTGCCTCCCACCGGCCGCTGCCCGCCGAGGCCGCCTCGTAGGGAAAGTGCCGGCGAAAGCAATAACGGCAGTGCACGGCGCAGGCTCCGGTGACGACCATCAACGCCCGCCCGGCGTACTTCTGCAACAGGCCCGGCGCCGCCATCGCCTGCATTTCCCCCAACGGATCGGCCGTAAAACCCGGCACCGGCTTCAGCTCCTCATCCAGGGGCAGCACCTGCCGCAACAGCGGATCCTCCGGATCCGCCGGACGCATGCGAGCCACGTAGCCGCGAGGGGCGAACAAGCTGAAGGCCGCGGCGGCTCTTTCCGCCGCAACCCTATACGGTTCAGGCAGTTGCAGCACGCGGCACAACTCGGCCGGATCGCGAATGGCCGTTTTCACTGCCCAGCGCCAGTTGGCGAGCCCCTCGGGGGGCTGCTGCAAATCGTTCGGTTGAGCTAAACTAGCGTGCTGAAACATGTAAAGAACGGTCCAGGCGCTCCGGGGCAGGCTCCCTATCAACCTACCCGATCCGAGCGCCCCGCAACACAGGAAACGTGCTCGTGCCCAGCTACACTACCAGCGAATTCAAGAAAGGCCTCAAGGTCCAGATCGATGGCGACCCCTACCTGATGCTCGAATGCAACTTTGTCAAACCCGGCAAGGGAAACGCCCTCTACAAGTGCAAGCTTCGCAACCTGATCCGGGGCACCGTCCTGGAACGCACCTTCAAGGGGGGAGACTCCCTGGAAGCCGCCGATGTCTCCGAAATCCAGGCCCAATACCTGTATCGCCAGGGCGAGATGTTCGTGTTCATGGACAATAACACCTACGAACAATACGAGCTGACCGCCGACCAGGTCGGCGATGCCTGGAAGTACCTCAAAGAGGGCACGGTGTGCAGCATGATCCTGTTCAACAACAATCCCATCTCGGTCACGCCCCCCAATCACGTAGTGTTGCGGGTCGAATACTGCGAACCCGCCGTGCGCGGTAACACCGCTACCAACCTCACCAAACCCGTAAAGCTCGAAACCGGTGCCGAGATCATCGTTCCCGCCTTCGTGGAAATGGGAGACATGATCAAGATCGATACGCGCAGCGACGAGTATCTGGAGCGCGTGAAGGAATAGCACTCTGCCGCAGAGGCGATTCCTTTCTCCATGCCCGCTTCTGGCCTGCCGCACGACTGGCCGCCTGCCGCTTCCTGGGAAATGTTGCGGCTGCGAGCCAGATTGCTGCAACAGGTACGGGCCTTCTTTGACGCGCGTGGGTTCCTTGAGGTGGAAACGCCGCTGCTCTCCGCAGAAGTGGCCATCGACCGGCATCTGGATCCTTTCGAGGTGCGTCCGGTCCGCGGCGGCCACCCCGCCGGCGAACGGCTGTGGCTGCAAACCTCTCCCGAGTTCCATATGAAACGGCTGATGGCCGCCGGCGGCGAAGCCATCTTCCAGATTGCCCACGTTTTTCGGCAAGCAGAGTACGGCGCCCTGCATAACCCCGAGTTCACCATGGTCGAGTGGTATCGCCGAGGCGATGGGCTGCCACAGGCCATGGATCTCACGGACGAACTGTGCCAGACGATCCTCGGCACGGCCCCGGCTGTTCGCCGCAGCTACGCCGAGGCGTGGCAGGCCGCCGTGGGGCTGGATCTCCATCAAGCCGACGCAGCCGATCTGGCCGCCTGCGCGCGGGCACACGGCATCTCTGTAGGCCCTGAGTTTGAGGCTGCGGATCGAGACACATGGCTCCATCTCCTGTTTGCAGAGCTGGTGCAGCCTGCCCTGGCGGCAGCGGCACCAGATCGGGCCGCTGCCGTGATCGTCTCGCATTTTCCCGCCTCTCAGGCAGCGCTGGCAGAGGTGGCGGGCGAACCACCCGTTGCCGAGCGGTTTGAACTGTTCGTCAACGGCATCGAGCTGGCCAATGGCTATAACGAACTGCGTTCTGCCGCCGTACTGCGGCAACGTAACCAGCAGCAGAACGACCATCGCCACGCGGCCGGCAAGCCACGCCTACCTGACCCGCCGTGGCTGCTGGCCGCCATGGAGGCCGGTCTGCCCCCCTGTGCCGGTGTAGCCCTCGGCTTCGACCGCCTGGTGATGCTGGCCGCCGGGGCCAGCAGCCTGGCCGAGGTGCTGGCATTCCCCGCACCCCGCAGCTAATGTCACAGCGACGGCGCCAGCAAGCCCCGGCGTGTGCTACAGCAGTTTGCGCCCCATCGCCGCCCTGCACTCCCTTGGCGCCTGTGCGGGGGTTCGATGATGCACAAATAGCGCAAAACGGCGGAGCGCAGCGCCCCCGCCACGGCTCGGCTGCCACATGGCTCGCCTGCGACACGCGGCGGCCGGGCTGCCAAGCGCAGTCCGGCATGACCCGGCCGCGCTGCACTCCGCTGGGCATGCCCCGCGGAGGTGTGGTACGCTGGGCCGCCTGCAAGCTGCGGCTGGCAAGCAGCGGCCTGCAATTGGGCGCCTGCAACTGGCCGCCTGCAATTGGTGCCCGGCACATGGAGGCCCGCAAGCGGCTGCGCGCAAGTGGCAGCCCTCGCATGGCGGCCGTCTGGTACGATCGTCAGGCAGGCCCCCAGGGCCCGCCCAACGACGCACGCACCTCATCAGCCTGCCGAAATCGCCCGACGTGCAACCAAGATTCGGAGGAACGCCATGCAACAGCGCTTTGCCAACCGAGTGGCCCTGGTAACAGGAGGCTCGCGCGGGATTGGCAGAGAAACCGCCTTGCGGCTGGCGGCTGAAGGGGCCGACGTCGCCATCAGCTTTGCCCAGCGCCGAGAGGCAGCCGACGAGGTGGTGCAGGAGATCCGGCGTCTCGGCCGCCGTGCCCTGGCGGTGCCTTGTAACGTGGCCGTGGCGGCCGAGGTCCAGCGTCTGGCAGCAGAAACACGCCGGGAACTCGGCCCCATCGAGCTGCTGGTGCACTGCGGGGCCATCAGCAACATCTGCACGCACGAGGAACTGACGCTGGCACGCTGGCAGGAAATGATCGACGTGAATCTGACCGGTGCCTACCTGACGGTGTTCGCGGTAAAAGACGAGATGATCGCGCGGCGCTTCGGCCGGATCGTCACCATCTCCTCGATCGCCGCCCTGCGCCCGCGGCAGATGCAAATTCATTATTCCGCCGCCAAGGCCGGCGTGATCGCCCTCACGCGCTGCTGTGCCGAGGCGTTCGCCCCCCACAATGTGCGCGTCAATTGCGTCTCCCCGGGCTTGACGGAAACGGAAATGGCCCACGTCCTCGCGCCCGAGACCATGCAGCGGATCACGTCCGAGACTCCGTTGGGCCGCATCGGCCAGCCGCCCGAAATCGCCGCCGTCATCTGCTTCCTGCTCAGCGAGGAAGCCAGCTTCATGACCGGCCAAACCGTGGTTGTCGATGGCGGCCGAGTGATGCTCCCCTAGCACAGCCGTAACAAACGCAGCCCCGCTGGCGCGACATGCGACGGAAGCGGGTAGGCGGATGCCGCCAACGAGCAAAGACCGCCACAAACGCAAGCCCGCTGGCGGGACTGCCATGCCCGTTTAAGGATTGCCTATTGGCGGCCCGTCAGCCGCCGTCCGGGAACGATGGCTGTGGGGCACCGCAACAGGGAAGTGGCGAGATCAAGCTCCTCTTCAGGGCTGTCGCGCGACCGACCTGGCCAGCCGCCCCCTTCGCTCAGACCCGTGGGGAGCATGCCCGGTACCTGGAAGGCCCACCAGGCAGCCCTAGCCAGTTCTCGGCGGCCTGCCAGGAGAAGCTGCGCCGCACACCGCCGCAGGCAGCTCAATGTTTGACCACCTTGCGGGGTTCCAGCGGACCATTTATGCGCTCGCGACCGCGCCGCGGAGGACTACCCAACCGCCGCCGTCCTCACGCCGGCTGGCTTCTCCGGGACAAGCTGCCGCGGCAGGCCGCTACCACCACTGCGCGGAGGCGTCGGCCTCTTCACCCTCTCGCTGCATGATGCGCAGAATGTCGTCGCGCGCACGGAAGAAGGCTTCGATGACACGCGCGTCCCATTGCTTGCCCGCGCCGTCGCGCAGCACCTGCTCCAGCCGCTGCTGCGGCATGCCGGGCCGGTAGGGCCGATCGCTGGCCATGGCGTCGTAAGCGTCCGCCACGGCCACGATGCGTGCCAGCAGCGGAATATTG
>JAIMBC010000089.1 GCA_023511675.1 Pirellulales bacterium | reverse complement strand
CCCCCCCCCCCCCCCCCCCCCCCCCCCCCCCCCCCCCCCCCCCCCCCCCCCCCCCCCCCCCCCCCCCCCCCCCGGCCATGGGGCTCGGTATCCTGAGTGCAGGGGTCAGGCCTGAGTCATACGCGCAGCGTGCGCGTCATGGGCCGAAGCGCCCCTTGTTTTCAGCCCAGTGGCAAGTACACCCGCAGATGCGAGCGGCCGCACGCTCTCACCAGGGATTGTACAGTATCAGCAACCCTGATGAAACGCGCCACGTGGCCGCCCGGCGCAGGTCCTGTGCGCGCGGCATCACTCCGCCTCCCACGGCATCACTTCGGCGCACCCGGCAGAGAAGATCTCTGCCCGCTACAGGCTGCAGCCCTGTACAGACGTTACATACTGCCGTCCTGGCACAGACGGTACGGCCGGTACAGACTGTAACCGCCCCGGCACTGTAGCCGCCTAGCATCGTCAGTCAGGGAGTGATCTTAGGCAGACGGCGGCCTGCCGGTTGGCTACGGTTGAGCGGCGACGGGCGTTTCCGCAGCGCGATTGCTGCCGATAAACTCCAGCCGCTTGACACCGTTCTCCTCGCGCACGTCCACCGTGATGGTGTCCTTGCCGTCGAAGGCGCCCTTGAGCAGTTCCTCGGAGAGCGGGTCTTCGACGTAGTTCTCGATGGCGCGGCGCAGCGGTCGTGCACCAAAGTCCAGGTTCGAGCCCTTCTTGACCAGGAAGGCCTTGGCCTCGTCGGTGAGCACCAGGCTCATGTTGCGCTCCGCCAGGCGCTTGCGGACCTTGGAGAGTTCCATATCGACCACCTGCTTGAGATCCTCGAGGCTGAGGTGGCGGAACACGATCACCTCGTCCACGCGGTTGAGGAACTCGGGGCGGAACACCTTTTCGATCCGCTCCATTACCCGCTCCTTCATGCTCTCGTAGGAGGCGTCGGCCTCGGGCCGCTGGAAGCCGAAGGCCGCCTCGTTCTTGATGGCCTCGGCCCCGGCGTTGGTGGTCATGATCAGGATCGTGTTCTTGAAGTCCACGTTGCGGCCGAAGCTGTCCGTGAGCCGGCCCTCCTCCATCACTTGCAGCAGCATGTTGAACACGTCCGGGTGCGCCTTCTCGATCTCGTCCAGCAGCACCACGGAGTAGGGACGGCGGCGGATCTTCTCCGTCAACTGGCCGCCCTCCTCGAAGCCCACGTACCCCGGCGGCGCCCCGATCAGCCGGCTGACGTTGTGCTTCTCCATGTACTCGCTCATGTCGATCTGCACCAGGGCGTTCTCGTCGCCGAACATGAACTCGGCCAGCGCCTTGGCCAGCAGCGTCTTGCCCACGCCCGTGGGCCCCGCAAACACGAAGCACCCCGTGGGCCGCTTGGGATCCTTCAGCCCCGAGCGGCTGCGGCGCACGGCCTTGCTGACGGCCTTGATGGCCTGGTCCTGGCTGACCACCCGCTTGTGCAACTCCTCCTCCATCTGCATCAGCCGCTGCGAGTCCTCCGTGGAGAGCCGCGTGAGCGGGATCCCGGTCATCTTGGATACCACCTCGGCCACCACGTCCTCATCGACCACGCCGTCGGCCTCGCGGGAGCGCTCCCGCCAGTCACGGGTGATGGAGATCTTCTTTTTCTTCAGCTTGTCGGCCTGGTCGCGCAGGGCGGCGGCCTTTTCGAAGTCCTGGTTGGCGACGGCCTCTTCCTTCTCCTTGTTGAGGCGTTCGACCTGCTCGTCGATCTCCTTGAGATCGGGCGGCTTGGTCATGGCCCGCAGGCGGACGCGCGCCCCGGCCTCGTCAATCACATCGATGGCCTTGTCCGGCAGGCAGCGGCCCGTGATGTAGCGGCTGGAAAGCTCCACGGCCGCCTCGATGGCACCATCTGTGATCTGCACGCGGTGGTGCGCCTCATAGCGGTCCCGCAGACCCTTGAGAATGTCCACCGTTTCCTGCTTGGTGGAGGGCTCCACCATGATGATCTGGAAGCGGCGGTCCAGCGCGCTGTCTTTCTCGATGTACTTGCGGTACTCGTCCAGCGTGGTGGCGCCGATGCACTGGATCTCCCCCCGTGCCAGGGCCGGCTTGAGCACGTTCGAGGCGTCGATGGCGCCCTCGGCGCCGCCCGCACCCACCAGCGTGTGCAACTCGTCAATGAACAAAATCGTGTTCTTGGCGCGGCGCACCTCGTTCATCACGGCCTTGATCCGCTCCTCAAACTGGCCGCGATACTTCGTACCGGCCACCATCATCGCCAGGTCCAGGACCACGATCCGGCGGTCCGACAGCAGCTCCGGCACATTGCCGTCCACCACTCGCTGGGCAAATCCCTCCACGATCGCTGTCTTGCCCACGCCCGCCTCGCCCAACAGCACCGGGTTGTTCTTCTGCCGCCGGCAAAGGATCTGAATCGCCCGCTCGATCTCCTTCTCCCGCCCGATCACCGGATCCAGCTTGCCCTGCCGCGCCAGCTCGGTCAGATCCCGGCCAAAGCTGTCCAGCGCCGGCGTCTTCGACTTGCTCGACTTGGCCTGCTCTCCCGGCGTGCCGCCCGAACCCACACCCCCTGGATTCCGCTCGCTCCCCTCGCTGGTCTCCATCCCATGGCCCAGCAGATTGAGCACCTCCTCGCGAACCTCTTCCAGTTTCAAGCCCAGGTTCATCAGCACCTGTGCGGCCACCCCTTCCTGCTCGCGCAGCAGGCCCAACAAAATGTGCTCGGTGCCCACATAGTTGTGCCCCAGGTTGCGGGCTTCTTCCATCGAGTACTCGATCACCTTCTTGGCGCGCGGCGTCTGGGGCAACTTGCCCATGGTCACCATGTCTGGCCCGCTCTGCACCAGCTTCTCCACCTCCATGCGGATCTTGCGCAGATCCACATCCAGGTTCTTCAGCACGTTGGCGGCCACGCCGCTGCCCTCCTTGATCAGGCCGAGCAGCACGTGTTCGGTGCCAATGTACTCGTGGTTGAAGCGCTGTGCCTCCTGGTTGGCAAGCTGCATGACCTTGCGGGCACGATCGGTGAATCGTTCGTACATGTTTCGCCTTCTCCGTCATCCGTCTGCCGTGACCGGCAGGCGCTGAATCGACAACTTGTTTCGCCTCGAACTTTGGCAGACTAGGCCGTCCTCTTGGCTATCGCTGCCAAGCTGGTGCTTGGGATACAACTGGTTTACATCATGCTGCGTTAGCCAAATTCATTGTAGGGGCTGCCGAGGAAGCCAACTGCCTTTTCGAGGCAGCTTCACTTTCTTCTGTTCGCGCCAGCTCCTGCTGGATCTCCACATGCCAGCAGGCAGCGCCCGGTTGCCGGACAAGGCCCAGCAGCGTTTCCCGGGCGGCGGCGAACCGCCCCGAACGCCGCTGAGCACTGGCCAACAACAGGCAGGCTTCGACATCCGCCGGATTACGCTCCAGCAGTCGCTGACACACCATTTCCGTCTCGAACCAGTTCCCTTGTAAGTATTCGCTTAAACCCAGCGGAAACAAGTCCTGCTCGTCGCCTCCTGCCTCCCGCGCCGCCCGCCACCGTACCGCAGCCAACGCACTGGCAGCCCAAAAACCCCCCACCGCCAGCCATGCCACCAACCGCACAGGCGGCGTGACCAATTCACCGTACACAAGCGTGGTAATCATCACCAGATTGAACAGGGCCGCAAACGAAACAGCCAGCCCTACTCCCGACCAAGCGCCGGCCAACCACAGGGGGGCTAAACCCGGCCACAGCGCCAGCCACCACCGGCTGCCGCAACCACGGCTTCTTGCTGCCGCATGCGTTTCCACGGCTCGCTCGTTCCTCATCCGTCCACTGGGGGCAAACCGTTCCGCGTGCCCAGAAACTCTCACAGCAGCGTACCGCGGGCCACCACCCGGGCACGCGACCGCTGTAAGGCGACCGGCCTGCCCACTGCCAACTCCTGGCATCGGAATTCTAGCGACACCCAACCGCCGAATCAAGGCAACCTTGTACGCAGCATGAAGTTACGTGAAACGATGACCCATTTGTGCCCATCTCCACCAGCCGCAAACGCGCTCTTCTCTTCCCAGCCTGCAATATCGGGGCCGCCCCAGGCGTTAGTTACAATAGATGTCGCCCACGAAAGGCCGTTGGCCGCCCCGCTGCTTGCAGACGGCCCCTGCCCCTCCCTACGCAAGTTTGAGAGCACCGCTTGAAAGACGCTGGTTCTGCCAACGATGCCAGCACGCGTCTGGCCGCCTGGGTTGAGGAGCACGGCCCGGCCGTCTTTGGCTACCTGCTGCACCTGGTCCGCAACCGCCATCTGGCGGAGGACCTGTTGCAAGAGGTGTTCTGCCGTGCCTGGGCAGCACACGCCCGCTATGCAGAACAGGGCAAGGCCCGGGCCTACCTGCTACGGATCGCCGACCGGCTGGTGCGGTTGCATCGCCGCCGGCCTGTGGTGATCCGCGTCCCCCTCTCAGACGTGGTAGAAGATGCGCTAGCAGGCGAGGCATCTCCGTTGGAACGCCTCGAGCAGTACGAGCACCGTCGCCAGCTCTACGAGGCACTGGCCCTGCTCAGCGATTTCCAGCGCCGCACCCTGCTGTTGCGTTGCTACGGCAACCTTGAGTTCAGCGAGATTGCGGCCATCCTGGGCTGCCCATTGAACACGGCGCTAAGCCATGCACATCGCGGCCTGCGCAAGCTCAAAGACATTCTGGCGGAGCGGATGGTATGAGTCATCGCCCTCGCCACACTCATCTTGACGAACAGGCATGGACCGCACTATCGCACCTGCTGGCTTCCACCACGCCGGAATTTGACGCCCGCGCTGCCTTGCGGGGCATCGAAGACCGGCTGCGGCAGCGGCGGTGGCGCTGCCCGCTTGCCCTGACCCTCGCCGTGCTGCTGCCGTGCGGCATGCTGCTCTCGCTGCACCTGGCTCAACGCTCCCACGTGCGGCAGGCAGCAGCCGCAGTGGCTATGCAGACTCTGCCGCCAAGCCCCGCGCAGCCATCCGCCCAGCAAGCCTTCAACCTGGGGCGCGGGGGAACACCCTCCTCTGGGCCGCACGCGCCGGCCGCCAGGCACGGCAAGCAGCCCGCCGATCCACTCACGCAAGACAGCCTGCCGCCTCCGCAAATCACTGCGGTCCTGCTGTGGCACGACGACTGGGACCAGCAACTGGCCGACGCGCAAGAGATGCTGCTCGCCCTACAGCAGTCCTGGCACAGCACACCGGATGCAGCCGCAGCCCTGAAAGTCAAATTGGATGGACTGGAAGCCGACCTGGCAGAAAACACCTTGTAACACCCGGTCCTGCCGTCCGGCTTGGATGCAAGCATTCGCAAGCCTGCCTGAAACGCTGCGGCGGCCAGCCGCGAGATTTCCTCTGTACATGACCGCCTACAAAGCAGAAACCGAGTGGAGGAACATGCCATGAAACTGCGTCATTGGAGCATGTGGTGCGCCGGCGTGCTGGCAGTGGGCTACGCCCTGGCACAGAACCCGCTGCCGCCGGCACCTCATCAAGCTGCGGACGATGATCAAGCGGCGCGGCCGGAAGTGCCGGCGTTTGAAGACGAGTTCGATCGGGCAGCAGGTTTGGGCGATCCGGCCGCGCGGCAAGCCGGCGAGTTCGACGGTGCGGGAAGGCGTGCCCCCCCTCCGCCCGCAAACCCTGACGACGCATCAGTGAGGCGTCGTCCCCCCCCGCGCCGGCAAGACGCGCCGGAAGGCACTCGCCGTCCTGCCCCGCGCGGCCAGGCTCGAGAGCCGTTCCGCGGCCCCGGCCAGCCCGGTCCCGACGAGGAGTTTGGCCCCCCTGATCGAGGCCCACGTGAACGGGGAGGAGAGGATCGGCCGGAGGGCGAGCGACGACCGCGGCCTGACGAGGCCGGCCGATATGGGCGCCGGCCCCCGGAAAATCGTCCCTGGCGTGCCCGCCTGGAGGAGCTGGAGCAGCTTCGGCAGCGCGATCCCAAGATGGCCGAGCTGATCTGGCAAGATATGGAGCTGGAGCGTGCCTGCATGGAGCTTGCAGAGCAGTACCGCCGTGCCGGCCCAGATCGGCGGGAGCAGATCCGCGCCGAGCTGACGGAGCAGGTGCAAAAGCACTTCGAGGTACGGCAGCAGCGTCGGGAGCTGGAGATCGCACGCATGGCCGAGCAGCTCGAGCGGTTGCGGGCCAACCTGAAGCGGCGTGCGGAAAACAAAGAGACGCTGATCGGCCAGCGCGTAGCCCAGCTTCTGGGCGAAGACGTCATCGACTTTTAGCCGCAGCGTGTGGTGAGCTGTCTCAACCGCCCAGCGTGCAGAGTTGAGATGCTGCGGAACATCCGCCGCTTGGACTGCGCAGGATCAAGACCACGCCGCCGGCCAATGCTCGTCTGCTGGGCGGCCTCGACCGCCGTCGTTGCCGCTTCGGATCCCTCCGGCACCTCAGGCTACGGCGCTACGGAAGGCTACGGCGGCGTGAAAATGCTGGGATTGACGTCGGCCGGCTCGACCGACACGTCGTCAAACCAGGCACGGCCCGTGCCGCCCATCAGACCAATCCAGACGATGGCCACCCGCGCACGGCGGGGTACAGGAAAGATCGCCTGCTGGCGCGTCCAGGCGAATGTACCCTGCCATGGGCCGATGTGTCCGCCTGAGAGCGGCTTGTGTGCCTCGTCATAAAAAGCGATCCGGCACACCGCCTGCTGCTCGAAGGACTGGCCCGGTGCCAGCTCTTCGCCCTTCACGCTGGCAGAGAGCCGTACGGCAAACAGCCGCCTGCCGTCGAGCCGGACCGTCTGCTGGGCCTGTGCCTCCAAGCCCGGCATTTGCGACTCGAACCGCATGCAGTGGCCCGCCGGGGGACCGTCTTCACGCTCGACCACCCTTCCCCAGCGAACGTAGTACCATGGGCCGGTCCCCCCCGGCTCCTCAAAGCCGCCGTTGAGCAGCAGGTTCTCTTCAGGTTCCGCCGCAACGGCCTCGGGATGCTGCGGATCTTGATCCGACGGATCCGGTGGATCAGACGAATCAGACGGATCAGGTATGTCAGCCCCAGCAGCGGACCGCACCGTCTGGACCGCTGTGGCCCGCTGCTGGCATGCCAGACCCGGCGCCAGGCACAGCACAGCCAACGCCCGTGTTGCTAACCGCCAGCCCGGGATAAATGTTTGCCGTTGCATGGGAGACCGCTCAAACCACATCATGGCGGGCCGATACGGCCGCCAGGACAAACTGCGGTATACTGCACCGCGTGGACCTGCGGCAAGCGCAAGGCACAATATCGACTCAGAGAGCCGGCCATCGTGCAAGCCACCGACCCTGAGCGGAACAGCCCCCTCCCAGGCATTGCCAGCGCACAGGCACACCGCGCTCTGCCGCTGGCAGATGCACAGACCCTCGTGCTGCCGGCGGGAAGCCCGAAACGGCATACCCCTCCCCAACCCGCTGAGAGCGGTTCCACACAGCCACCGCCCCGCTCCCACACTCTTCTGCAGCGAATTGCCCCGCGTTGCCGGCCGATCACGGCCTGCACGCTGTTCCTCTGCCTGGCGTGCCTCGCCACGGCAGAGGAGCCGTTTTCTCCGACGCACCAGCAGGCGGCCGAGGCCATTGCGGCACGCGGGGGGGCCGTTCTTGCTTCGGTCGATGCGCACGGCAAGCCGCAAGTCGCTGTCCGCTGGACCGCAGGCGACGAGGGCCTGCAACTGCTTGCTCGCCTCGACCGCCTCGACTGGCTGAGTCTTGAGCGCTCGGACATCACCGACAACGGCCTGGCAGCCCTTAAGCCCTTGGCCCATCTCCGCAGATTGTACCTCTCTCAAACGCGGATCACGGACGCTAGCCTGGCACACCTCGCCCCACTCCGCTCGCTGGAAGGACTCTGGTTGGTCGATACCCGCATTACCGACGCCGGCCTGCAACACCTCTCAGTGCTGGGCAACCTGCGCTTCTTGAACCTGGCCTGGACAGACACCACCAGCGCCGGCCTCCAGCACGTCTCCCGCCTCTCGCAGTTGGAAGGGTTGTGGCTGTTCGATACGCGCGTCGACGACTCCGGCCTGGCGCATCTGGCCGGCCTGCGGCGGCTGCAATCTCTCAAGCTTTCGTGGACCGGGGTCAGCGACGCGGGCCTGGCCCATCTGGCTGGCCTATCAGAATTGACGCACCTGTGGCTGGAAAGCACGGCCGTGGGCGATGGCGGCCTAACACAGCTTGCGAAGCTGAGCAAGCTGGAAGTGCTGGTCCTACGCCAAACCGACATCACCGACGCCGGCCTGGAGCCGCTGGCCGCGGCGGGCCGTTTGCTGCACCTGGATCTGGGCAATACCCGCATCAGCGATGCAGGCCTGATCCACCTGAGCCGGTTAAACCAGCTACAGTGGCTCGCCCTGGACGGCACCCGAGTACGCGGCCCAGGACTGGCGCATCTGCCTGCGGAACGGCTCGACTATCTCAACCTGGCCGGTACGGATTGCGACAGTACATCTCTCGCCCCCCTGGTGCGGCTGCAAGCCCTGGAGGGCCTGCAACTTGCTGAGACGAAAATCGACGACGAGGCGGTGCCGCTCTTGCTCATGCTGCCGCGGCTCCGCGAGCTGTACCTGCGCCGCACCCGCATCTCTGCTGCCGGCCTGGAGCAACTCGCAAGGCAGCTTCCCGCTGTGGAGATTGTGCGCTAGTTCCGAGTATCCTCGCCTCCGACATGCCAGGCATCGCCAGGGCAGTGTTGCCCAACTCAGGCCGCGTGGATCGACGTAGGCTTGCTGGGTTTGCTTGGCGGAACTCTGCGGCGACGGGCATCTGGGCGCAGCGCACGCCGCCGTGTGCTGCCACGTCATGAGGCAGCCGGAGGCAGCCCCAGCGGCCGGGCCACTCTTGCCCCCAGCCGTGGCAATGCCTATGATCCCACGTGCGAGCACAGGGAGGTGCATGCGCCATGGAGTCTCGATACATGCGGCTACGTGCCGGCATCGTGCTAGCGGCATTGATGGGAGTGCCGCTGGCAGCCATTTTCGGTGCGTGGCGGCCGTGGGTTGGAAGAGCGGCTTCATCGGCTGCCACTGCTGGCGGCAACACGGCGGCGCAGCCCGCCGGTCAGGCAGCCGATCTCTCCCCATCCTACCAGGGGACAGCGCAGACCGATGCGACCCCTCAGGAGGGCACCGTTACGGGTCAGGCTCCAGCCGCCTCCCGCGTTTCCAGGAAGCCACAGGCGATCCGTCAAGAGCGCCTGCCCAGGGCCAAGATTCGCGCTGTGCAGGCCGCATCGACTGAAGACCCACGCAGCACCCAAGACGCACCTAGCACCCAAGACGCCCCCACCACTCAAGACGTGCCCACCACCCAAGACGTGCCCACCACTCAAGACGCGCCCCTCGCCGTTGAGCGCAATGAGGCAGAGCCTGGCAACAGGCAGATCCTGGCCGAGACGTGGCGAGCTGCCCAGCAACGGCTGGAGGCGCTCGGGGCCGTCACCTGGCGGTTGGAGACTTGGGGATCGCAGGGATTGTATCGCTTCTCCTGTGCCGTTTCGCTGGCCGGGCAGTCGCGCTCGACCCGCTACTTCGAGGCCGTCGCCGCTCGTGCTGAAACAGCCATCGAGCAGGTGGTCAGCGAGGTGGAGGCATTCCGAGCCGGACAGCCTGCCACAGCGGCCGGCCGCCAACCGCTGCGAAGATGACCCCACCAGACCGGCCGCGGACGACAAACTTCATCAGGCAGCGGACGGCCGCCAAGCGCTGCGAGGAAGCCCTGCCCCACCACAGTCCCAGGCGCCGCTGCCAAGCTGCCGCGGGCAGACCGGAGCCGTAACGCCACCGGCGGATCGTCAGAGCAGGCAGCGGGGCTCAGCGGCCTCAGCCCGTAATCGCTGGGTAGCATTGACCGCTCGACGTTTGCCTGATACGGTGGATGGGTGAATTGTGCCAGGACATAACTGCATACATACCAAGGAGAAGCACAGCGTGGGTGGAATCAGCGAACGCGGCAAAGAGCTGAAGCGTCGGCGGCATCGCCGTAAGAAGTTGGCCATATTTGCCAGAAAGCTGAAGACAGCCACGGTTTCCGAGCGGCAGGTGATTGTGGAGAAGATCCGCAAACTGACACCTGGTGCCGCAGACGTCATCCGTAATTGGAATCTTGAAGACGCCAACCGCTAGCTCCTGGCTGCGAAGGCGCCGGTTGTGCCGCATCTGCCGTTGGCGCAAAGGCTTTGGCCAGGAATCATGCAGCCCCAAGCCGGCTGCCGAAATAGTATGGTAGGGTCGCGGGTTCTCCCACGTCCTTCGCTCGGCCAGCCACTTGGAGTTGCCCCATGCAGGTTCACCTGGTGCCGGCGCCTGGGTCTTGCCACCCACAAACGGTCTTGCTGCTTGACCACGAGCCTGAGAGCTTGTGCGCCCTGCCGCTGGCCCTGCAAGATGTGTGCCAGCAATGTCTGGTTTGCACAACGCTGGAAGAAGCCCTGGCAGCGGCCCGCCGCTTCCCCCCAGCCCTGCTCATCTGCGACCAGAAGCTTGGCGTGGCCGCATGGGAAGCTATCGGCGTGCATGCCAGCTCCCAGCCCCTGCCGGTGGTCTTTCTCTCGCACTGCCAGTTGCCTGATGTGATCCACCGTACCCTGCCGCTGGGCAGCGCCTATTACATACGCCGCACTAGCGCCGCGGTAGTGGTACCCAAACTGGCCGGCCAGCTTCTGGCAGCACCGGCACGCGGTTCTCGGCGAACGCGGGTCGTGATGCCAGCCAGCCCCCTCTGCCCGGTGTGACACGGCCCTCGCACCACCCGGCCCAGCCGCCACGGCTCTCGCCGAAGCCCAGTTGGCCTGGAGGATGAACGCCCTCCTTCACCCCAGGAGATCCACCAGCCTATCTGCGCAGCCAGCGTGCGCACGCTCCATGACGCCGGCTGCTGTACGGCAACGCAATCCTGCACTCGATATGCGCTGCACCCATCCGGGCGCGGCCTTGCTTGGCCGACCGGTTCGACCGGTTCGCTCATTTCGCTCGGGTTTCGCTCGTGATGACGCGAAGTGGTGTTGACCTGCCCACCGCGGCAAAGGTAGAAGTATCCGGCCATGTCTTCTCGTTCAGACGCCAGCGGGGTAAGTGCGTGGAGCTGGCTGGGCGACTTTCTGGCCACCCAGCGAGTCTCGATCTCTTTCCTGATCTTCAGCCTGCTAGTGCTGCATGACCTGGGGGCTGGGAAACGCGTGCGCGATCCCTGCAACGTGGGGGACCCGTGGGCCGTGTTTGGGCTGGTGCTGGTTAGCCTGGGACTGGCCCTGAGAAGCTGGGCGGCCGGCGTGCTGCACAAGGGACACGAACTGGCCACGACCGGCCCGTACCAGTTGTGCCGGCACCCGCTCTATCTCGGTTCGATGTTGCTGATGTCAGGCTTTTGCCTGCTGGTGGCAGACGCCGCGAATGGGCTGGTGGTGGCCGCGCTGCTGTGCATCGTGTATCTACCGACCATTCGCCGCGAGGAGACCAAACTGGCAGCGCGGCACGGAGAGAGCTGGCGGGCGTTCGCACGTACCTCGCCGGCAATCCTGCCCTGCCGCTGGCCTAGGCGGCTGGCCAGTGCCTGGAGCTGGCGACAATGGCTGCGCAACCGCGAGTACAACGCCGTAGCCGCCAGCCTGGCCGCCTTGCTAGGCCTGCACGTCTGGGCCAACAACTAGCCCGGGCGTGCCTCCGCCTCCTCTATTCGTTTCCTCTCGTTCCCAGGCTCCTGCCTGCAAACGCGCTGTGTGCGAGGCTCTGCCTCGGTCGTCGGCATCATCCCGAGATCGTCGCCATCCCACATTCCTCTCTCGGGCCAGGGCGGCGAGGTTCGTAGTGACTGCATTCTTCCGGTCCTGAAGCCCGCCAGTCCGTGCTTGCACCTCCCGACCCAAACTCGCGCCCGTGCACCCCAGGCGTGCGAGCGACCGTTATGCCGACGGCCGCTCACTCGCGACCAGCACGGCGGCAGCCAGCCACACTGCCGCTCTACACCCGGCTGTCTCCCAACCGCGTAGCGGTTGCACATCCTCACCCAAGGTTGCGCCCGCGCACCCTGGGCTGCCCAGGCCGCTCACGCCCGCCACTGCTCTCGATGAATCGGCGTCGCCGTGCTCCACCTCGTCCGGATGCACTGACCACCTCCCAGCCACGTCCGCAGGCTAGGAACGCTGTGAAGAAAGGTCGCGCTGGAGGGTACGCTTGCCTCGGGACTTGCCATGCACCCTATCAGTCGGCGCGACCCGGGTGGTTGTGCGGCTTTCATTCCGCCTCCCTGCTGAACGGGACGCCGACATAGAGTATCTTGTTGAGGAGTACGCCACGATCAGATCCATGCCAGCAGTTGTCGAGATGTTCATGGACAGCCTTCGCCCGTTTCGCTCAGCGATCATCGGCGCCAGCATCAAGGGCTAGATCGACATGTGACAGTCTCGCAAGGCGTCCACATGTTGCGCGTGGACATAAAACCGGAGTTACTGCGATGGGCTGTTGAACGCGCTGGTGATCGGAGCGGCTTCCTGTACAAGAAGTTTCCCCAACTCGTTGAGTGGGTTGAGGGCAGGGCCCAACCGACCTTGAAGCAGCTCGAGGCCTTCGCCAAGGCGGCGTATGTCCCGGTGGGCTACCTGTTCCTCGCCCAACCGCCCGAGGACGAATTGCCCATCCCCGACCTGCGGACGGTCGGCGGGCGCGGCATTAGGCGGCCGCGCCCGAACCTGCTGGATGTGGTCTATCTCTGCCAATTGCGCCAGGCGTGGTATCAAGAGTACGCAAAGAGCATAGGTGAGGAGTCTCGCACATTTGTTGGGTCAGCGAACACCTCGTATGCGCCGTTGCGCGTCGCCGAAGCCATGCGGAAGCAGCTTGGCTTGACAATCGCGCAGCGCCTCCAGTGCCGCACCTGAGAAGAAGCCCTGCGGCAGTTCGTCGATAAAGCCGAGAACGCTGGCATACGGGTGATGATTAGCGGTGTCGTCGGCAGCAACAACCGGCGCAAACTCGACCCGAATGCGTTCCGCGGTTTCGCCTTGGCTGACAAGGTGGCCCCCCTCGTTTTCATCAACGCTGCCGACACCAAGGCGGCCCAGATGTTCACGCTGGCCCACGAACTGGCTCATATCTGGCTGGGGCAGTCCGCTCTCAGCGATCCCCTCGCAGTCCCGGCGCATAAGGTTGAAGTGTGGTGTAATCGTGTCAATGCGGAACTGCTGGTTCCACTAGCCGCATTGAAGACAGAGCTTGGCAACGAGGATCCTCATCAGGCCGTTGCGCGACTGGCCAAGGCGTTTAAGGTCAGCACGCCCGTCATCCTGCGACGCCTGCTCGATGCACGGGCGATTCCACGAACCAGCTTCGAACGGATGTACGATGCAGAGGTACGCCGGTTCGCCGCCCGGGCGCGTTCGTCCGGCGAAGATTTCTATCTGACGCAGGCCGCACGCCTCAGCCGCCGCTTTGCCCGCGCAATCATCACCAGCACACTGGAAGGCCAGACTCTGTTCCGAGATGCATTCTATTTGCTCGGCATTCGCACGGAACGAACCTTCCGCGAGCTGGGGCGTGAATTGCAGGTACTACCCTGATGTCATACCTCCTCGACACGAATGTTTTTATTCAGGCAAAGAACCTACATTACGGAATGGACTTCTGCCCGGCCTTCTGGGATTGGATCGTGGAACAAAATGGTCAAGGTCTTGCTTACAGCATCGACAAGAGGGGTGATGAACTCCTGGCAGGCAAGGATGACCTGGCAACCTGGCGAGAGGCACAGGGCAGCAAGCTGTTTCTTCCAGCAGACGAGGCGCTGTTGGGCGCGCTCCCCAAAGTCGCCGATTAAGTTCGACCGCAAAGTACCGGGCAGCAGCAGTCAGTGCCTTCCTCCAAGATGCAGACTACTATCTGGTGGCGCACGCGCTCGCCCACAATTACACGGTTGTCACCCATGAGGTGGCGAGTGATGGCGTCAAGGCCGTGAAAATCCCGAACGTGTGCATCGGTGTCAAAGTGAAGTTCATGACACCCTATGAAATGCTACGCCGTGAACGGGCCAGGTTCGTGCCGGGGAGACAGCCGTGAGCGATCTGTAAGTAACCGTACGCCAGGATCATCGCGCCGGGGCGGGTGACCACGGGCGAGGGAGGAGTGAGATGGTTCGTAGTGACCCGCTTCAGCGGGTCCGTGCGGGGTGAGGTCCGCAAGTGCGGGCCTGTTTGCGGGCTCCACAGCCGCATGAATGCGGTCACTATGAACCGGGCGGCTTGCGCCCAAGAGAGTGGGGAGGCGTGGAGACAGCTCTGGTGATGGCGAACTCTGAGCCGGAGCCTCGCAGACAGGGCGTTGCCAGGCAGGAGCCTGGGAACCAGAGAAAGGCGGGCCAAGCGCATGCATGGCTGCGAGGACGGCCTGCGGATGATTGCGGCGGGCAGCGCAAGAGGCCGGGCACCCGACGCGAGGCCGGCTAGAGCATGTGGCATGCCTCCAGCAGCGTGCGCTGCACGGCCAGGTCGTGCTCCATGGAGAACTCGGGCGGCTTGCTGCCAGCCACCACGGCGGCGAACTCGCGCAGATCGCAAATGTGCAGTGTCTGTGCCGGCGGTGTTTCTCGGTGCCAGCCTGCCCGGCCTGCCAGGTAGACCTCGATGGGTTGCACCGCGTCGTTCTTCAGGTGGCCGCTGCCCAGGTGGGGAATCACGGCGGCGCCCGCTGTACCGAACACCTCGATCCGCCGGCTATCCGGCGCCGTTTCCAGTGCGGAGACCTCGATCGTCCCCAGGGCGTGCTCGAACTCCAACAGCGCCAAACCGTTGTCGATGAACGTGCCCGGCTGCGAGTGATGGTGGCACAGCAGCGAGACCACGCGCCGCGGCGGGCCGAGCAGCGCCACGGCCAGGTCCACCACATGCCCCGCCATTTCGAAGAAGATGCCGCCGCCGTAGCGGCCTAACTCTGCCACATACTCAGCATACAGCGTGTAATCCTTGGGCAAGCGGGCCGAGAAGTGGTAGATGCGTCCCAACGCTCCCACAGCCGCGAGCTGACGCAGCCGAACCACGGCCGACATGTACCGGAACAAATACGCCATCTGCACGTGTAGCCGCCGCTGCCGCGCCAGCTCCAGCAACGCCTCGAACTGGGCATAGGACGTGCCCGCCGGCTTCTCCAGCAATACCGGCCGCCCACTCTCCAGCGCCAGCCTGCCCCACCGCACGTTGTCCGTCACCACACCCTCGACTGCCACGGCATCGAGCGGCAGTGCCAGCAGCTCCTCGGGGCTGGAACACAACCGCAGCTCGGGCAGTAGTTGCTTCCAGCGGGCATACCTGTCGGCGGCCACGGCGGGGTCCGGATCGAAGCAGCCGAGGAGGCAGAACTCCTGTGGGTGCAGGGCGAGCTGTCTCACCAATCCGTGGGCATGGGTGTGCCACATTCCCAGCAAGCCAAAGCGCAGGGGCACGATCTAGGCCTCCAACAGCTACCAGGCGGCGCGGAGGATGCTCTCGGCCTCATCGACGGTGACGGGCCGAGGATTCACGCGAAGAATGCGGCGGATGGCCACGGCCTTTTCGGCAAAGCCGCGGAGCGCTTCGGGCTGCACGCCCAGCTCACGCAGCCGGGTAGGGATGCCGATGGCCGTTTGCAGCCGCTGCACGGCCTCGATGGCGCGCTCGGCGGCGGCCGCTTCGTCCAGGCCGGAAACGTCTTCTCCCAGCAGCGCGGCGACGTGGGCCAGCTCGGCGCGTCGCACAGGCAGGTTGAACCGCATGACATGGGGTAAGAGCAGACCGTTGCCTGCGCCGTGAGAGCAGTGCGTGGCCCCGCCGACCGGATACTCCAGGGCATGGACCAGTGCCACGCCAATGTTGGAGAAGGCCAGGCCGGCGAGCAGGGCTCCGAGTGCCATGCCGGAGCGGGCTTCCAGGTTTGTCGGCTCGCGTACGGCGCGCAGGAGGTGGCGGCCGATCAGGCTGATGGCCTTTTCGGCCAGGCAGCAGCCCAACGGATGGCGGCCCTGGTACACGCTGGACTCTCCGGGAGGGAGGGGGAACGCCTCGTTATCCACGGCCGTATAGGCCTCGATGGCATGCGTGAGGGCGTCGATACCGCTGTCGGCCGTGACTTTGGGGGGGCAGGTGATGGTAAGCTGCGGGTCGACCAGTGCCAGCGCCGGCCGCAGATAATTGCTGAGGATTCCGACTTTGATTTGGTTCGCCTGATCGGTGAGCACGCTGGCGGCCGTGACCTCGCTGCCGGTGCCAGCGGTGGTGGGCACGCACACCAGCGGGAGGATGGGGCCGGGAATGCGGTCTTCTCCCACCAGGTCTTGCAGACGGCCGCCGTGTACGAGCAGCGCCGCGGCTGCCTTGGCCAGGTCCATGTTGCTGCCGCCGCCCAGCCCCAGCACGGCGTCTGGCTGAAAAGCCTTTGCGGCGGCACAGGCGGCGCAAGCGGCGGCGAAGGATGGTTCTGGCTCCCCGCCGGCGAACACGCTGACGGCGATTCCCGCCGCCTCGAGCGGGCGCTGCACCGCTGAGACAATGCCCGCCGCCTCCAGGTGCCGGTCCGTCACCACCAACACGCGGCGCAGGCGGCGGCGAGCACATTCGTTACCAAGCTGCTCGACCGCGCCCGGGCCAAACACGATTTTGCCGGCGGAGTGAAAGGTCCAGGTCTGTCGCATCGGCGGCTCCGATCTCAGCGAAGAGGTCGATGTCTGGGGCACCGTCAAAACGCCGTCGGCTGCGGGCTGCATGGCGGCGGTGCCAACAGCCAGCTCCGGCCAGGGCGGGGCGGATGCCTCCTGAGGCATAACAGGCTTGCAGCTCACGCGGCGCGGGCTGCATCCTGGCAGCTTCGGCTACGTGAGATCACGATACTCGCGCCACTGGAACACCGCCAGGGCAGCGGCGAGGCTGGCCACGGTCAGGCCGGCTAGTGCCCATGTTGCCGCCGTGGCGGAGATGGGTTCGAACCATTGTGCGGGCGGCGCGCGCACGCCCCACGGTTCCCCGCCGGCGTACATCAGCACGCGGCCGTAATAGCTGATGGCCACGCGTTTGATGATGCCGGGCATGTGGCCCAGCACCAGCTCCATGAACAAGGCATAGATCAAGGCCACGGTCGTAGCATGGCGGAAGACCACGGCAAACAGGTGGAACACCGCCAGATAAGCAATGGTGCTGAGCACGACTGCGGGCAGATAGGCGTTCCAGGCCAGGCGTCCCACCTCGCCGGCCAGCAGGCAATACCCGCCAAAACAGGCCAGCAGCAATCCCAGCGCCAGCGGCACGCTGGCGGAGAACTTGCCCAACAGCACCAGGGCACGCGGAATCGGCCGCACCAGCAGAAACAGCAGGGTGCGGTCTTCACGGTCCCCCCCCAGGCTGGACGTGCCATAGGCCAGCGTGCAGATGGGAATCACAAACAACAAGTAGCCCGCCACCAAGAAGCGGCTAAAGCGGTCGAAGGCCCTGGCAGAATCGTCCCACGCCCCGTAATTGCGATGGAGCACAAAGAGCAAAGAAATTGCCACCGGCAACAGCACCACCAGCGTGCTGGACGAAAAGAGCATCCGCCGCGCGGAGAGCCACACCAACGTCTGCCAGGCACGCAGCAGCCTCATGCGCTGGCTGCCTCCAGGTAGCTGAACACCGCCTCCGCCCCCGTGTCGAGCATCTCCATCCGCCTCAGCTCCAGCCCTTCTTGTACGACCAGCTCGTTGATCCAACTGAAGAACCGCTGGGGATTGCGGGTCCGCACCAGCACGGTCTCGCCCTGTACCTCCACGCTGCGCACCTCGGGCAGCTCGGCCACGCAGGCTGCCAGCCGGCGCGGCTCGGCGGCTTCCAAGGCCACGACAAAGGGACGATCTTCCAGCAGCCCGCGCACTTCGGCCAGCGCACCATCCGCCACCAGCCTGCCGCGCACCAGCACCAGGATGCGATCGGCAAGCTGCTCCACTTCCGCCAGGATATGGCTGGAGAAGACGATGGTCCGGCCTTCCCCCGCCCAGCGGGCAAGCAGCAAGCTGATCTCGCGGCGGCCCGCCGGGTCGATGCCCGACAGCGGCTCGTCCAAAAGCAGCAACTCTGGATCATGCACCATGGCCTGCGCCAGCTTGATCCGCTGCCGCATGCCATGGCTGGCGCCTGCCAGCCGCCGCCCGGCACGATCGCTCATGCCCACGGCTTCTATCGCCCGTTGCGTGCGCTGGCGCGCCTCGCCGCGCGAGTAGCCATGCAGGCGGGCCATGGCGTACACGAACTGAAAGCCCGTCATCTCCTCATAGAACACGTGCAGGTCGGGACTCAGCCCCACGCGGCGGCGTGCGGCAGCGGAGGTGGCGGCGCGGCCTGCCACGCGCACCTCTCCCAGGCTGGGGCGAAGCTGTCCGCTGGCAAGCTTCATGAACGTCGACTTCCCCGCTCCATTGGCCCCCAACAAACCGACAATGCCCCCGCACAAGCGGCAGGAGACCGCGTTGATGCCAATCACCGGTCCGTAGAACTTGGTAACCCGCTCGAAGACCAGCTCCGCCATGTCAGGCCCAGACCTTCGGTTGCTTCGCCGATGGGCCCGCGGAGAAGGTGGCGGCCTCCGCGAGGATCGGCTTTGTGCATCCCATCATTCCACCACTTCCACCGCACGCACGCGACGCACCAGCAGCAGCAGGCACGCCCCGCACAGCACGCCCAGCACCAACAACGCCCACGGGGCCAGCGCCTCTTGCGACTGCCGCGTGAAAACGCCAAAGCACATCCGGCCCACGTAGCGCATGTCTCGCCATGGGTCGAGCAAGGCCCACGCCTGCTGGCCTGTCTCCTCCCGCAAATACTCGGCCAGCAAGGCCAGAAAGGTGAACAGGCTCGACCAGGTCACGGCGATGGGTGCGGCCCGCTGCAACCAGGCGGAGAGCGCCACCAACAGCAGGCTCAGGCAGACGCACAGCACCAGCCCGTAGGCCAGCACCGCCAGGGGCACGCGCCAGTTCTCCACCCAGTAGGTGAGCGAGGAGGTGAACATGCCATATTCGATGAACAGCAGCAGCGCCGGTACCCACGTGAGCAGGGAGACCAGCACCGCCACGGCCAGCAGCTTGCCGGCAATGTAGTGCATCCGGTCGATGCGGCGCGACAGATAGAACGGCAGCGTTTGCAGGCGGAAGTCTGCCCCCACCAGCAGGCTGCCGGAGAAGGCCAGCAGGATCATCACTACCAGGCTCTGCCGCTGCATAAACAGGATGTAGCCGCTGTCCTGCGGCGCGGCCGTCTCCGCCGAGAAGCCGAAGGCCTCCAGGATCCGCTCCCGCACCTGAGGCGGCGGGTTGAGCTGCGTCACGGCGTAGATCACCGACCAGAAAAGCAAGAACTGGGTGAGGCCCAATCCCAGCACAATCCAGTAGGCCTTGCGGCGGAACACCTGCAACAGGGCCACGCGCACCATGGCCAGCGTCGCCCACCAGGGCGAGCCCAGCTTGCCATGCCAACCGTGATAGCGTGCCACGTCGATGGACATGCAGGTCAAACACTCACAAAGCGCATGGGTAGAATTCGATCATGCAGTTGTGTTGCCCCACGCCGCTCCACGGGGCAGCAAGGGCCTAGCCATCATGCGGAACGTAGGCTCGTGCCCGCCGGGCCGAGCCGCAAAGGCTACACCGGCCCGGGATCACAGGCCGACCTTCTCGGCAGCCCGCGGCGTCTGGGCATTGTAGCATCAGAGCCCATCCAAGCACGACATGCGCCGCCTAGACGCTGGGAGCCCCTCTGCTTTACCACGCGCTCGCGGGCAGGAGGCTGCGGCGGCGGGGATAACGTAGGCAATCATGCGCACAAACGAAGAAAGCGGTTCTAGAGTTGGTAGAGGGTGCGTGGAAAGTGTGACCACGACCGAACAGGAGAACCGCCATGACAAGCGTAGCAGACGAAACGAAGGGTATCGGGCCGGTGATTCGGATCGACGAGCGCGAGCTGCGGTGGCGTGTGAGGCAGATGGTGCGGGAGTCGGTGGAGCAGACGCTGAACGACATGCTGGAGGCGGAGGCGGACGCGCAGTGCGGGGCGAAGCGGTACGAGCGGAGTCCGGAGCGGGTGGACACGCGGACCGGGCATTACGAGCGGAAGCGGTTGACGTCTTCAGGGGAGGTAACGCTGCGGGTGCCGCGGCTGCGGAATCTTCCCTTCGAGACGCAGATCATCGAGCGGTATCGGCG
>JAIMBC010000088.1 GCA_023511675.1 Pirellulales bacterium | reverse complement strand
GGGCTACGCGCCTTCACGCGCTTCGCCCGCGTCGAGTACGCGAACGGCGAGGAGCTCCCGGCCGAGAAGTTCCTCGCCGAAGTGGAGGGCGTGGTCCTCGAGACGCTCCTGGAGAAGATCTTCGGCATGGCCGGCAGTGGCGTCGCCGCCGTGGACGGCCCGAGCCGGTTTTACGTGCTCTGGCGCTACGCCTACAAGGCGGCCGAGATGGAGGCCGGCGAGGCCATCGTCTTCACCTACGGGCAAGGTGTGGAGTTGGACGGACCTAACGGATTGGCAGGCCGGCGGCCTGCCCCACTTTTGGAAAAGAGGAAGGGGAAGTACCGCCTGCGGGACTTCACCGAGCGGGGCGCCGACGAGAAGCTGGGTCTGCCGAAGGACGGCGGGGCGCCGGCGCCCCTCATCGATGTGCTGCACCGGATCCTGTGGCTCGTGGAGAACCAGCCCCGAAACCTGAACCGTTTCCTCGACGAGGCCCGGCCCGACCGGGAGCGCCTGCGCCTGGTGGCCCAAGCGCTTGCCGGGACGACTCTCGCGGGCAAGAAGGATGATGGCCCGGACCACACGGTGGTCACGACGGCCGCCGAGCAGGCGGCACTCAAGAAACTGGTCGCCAACTGGCGTGCCCTCATCGACCAGCGGCTCGCCGCCGATGAAGGCACGCTGTTCGATAGGGGGAGGGAGGACGCATGAAGCGGGCCTTGCGTCAGAGCCTTACCCTCCCCCCTGAGGGAGAAAGCGTGGAACTCAAGCGCTCCCTCGGCGAGTGGAAGGAGATCGTGGAGACCTGCGCCGCCTTCGCGGCGGCGAAGGGTGGCCGCCTTTACATTGGCGTCGCGGATGATGGCCGGGTGGTCGGCGTACAGATCGGCAAAGGCACGTTGGAGGACCTTACGAACAAGATCGCGCAGAACACCGTGCCGAAACTCGTGCCGGCGATCATGACGCAGGTGCACGCCGGCGCAACCCTCATCGTGGTGGATGTGGCTGAGAGCACAACCAAGCCGGTGACGGCGTTCGGCCGCGCCCTGCGGCGATCCGGGAGGACCAACCAGGTGCTGTCCGCGTCCGAGATCGCGGAACTCTACCTGGCCACGCGCGGGGTGACCTGGGATCAAACGGCCCGGCCGGACGGCACGCTGGACGATATCGATCCCGACAAGGTTCGACGATTTCTGGCCCGAGCCAGGACGGAACGCCAATGGGAGATCGATCCCGAGACCCCGGTCGAGCGGGCGCTCCGTCAGTTGAACCTGGTGCAGAACGGGCAACCGACTATTGCGGCATTGCTCCTGTTCGGAAAGAACCCGCAGCGGTTTCTCGTTCAGGCGAAGGTGCGCTGCGCGCGCTTCAAGGGCGATGACGAAGTGGAGGTTCTCGACTTGAAGGTGATCGAGGGCGATATCATTGGGCAGGTCGAGGAGGCGATGGCGTTCGTGCGGCGCAACACCAGCATGGCGGTGAAGATAGAGGGGAGATTGGAACGGACCGAGCGATGGGAATATCCGCTGGATGCGGTTCGCGAAGCGATCACCAATGCCGTGTGCCACCGCGATTACGCCGCGAGCGGCAACGTCCAGGTGCGGATCTTCGATCACAGTCTCGCCGTGTCGAATCCGGGCGGCTTGCCTGCCGGCCTGACGGTCGAAGACCTGAGAAAGCCGCATGAATCGAAGCCGCGCAACAAACTGATTGCGGATGCGTTTTTTCTGATCAAGTACATCGAACAGTTCGGCACCGGCATCCGCCGGATGATCGACGATTGCGGGGGCGCCGGTCTGCCGGAGCCGGAGTTCGAGTCCTACGGCGATTCGTAGGGGACCGTCTTCCGAAAGACCATCCCTGTAGAAGAGCGATTTGCGGGGGTTGGGCTGAACGAGCGGCAGATGAAGGCGCTTCGCTACGTGACGGAGAGGGGACGAATGACACTGGCCGAGTACGCTGAGCTTGTACAGGCGCCCAAGCGGACGTTACAGCGCGACCTTCAAGAGCTGGTGCAGAAGGGGCTCTTGGTGAAACACGGTACGGCAAAAGCCACTTGGTATGAGGCTGGCCAATGAATCGAGGTAGCGACACACCGGCCCGATTGGCGCGATTGGCGCGATCATGGCGCGATTGTGGCGCGATTGGCGCGATGGGACAAAGGTGCGAGTCGGCCGGCTCGGTGGAAGTGTCGAACGACCCGAAAATGACCCGAATGACCCGAATTGCTGCATGTAAACGAGGAACAATCCGATGAGCACGCGCGCCCTCCGCCCGTGGACCGATCTCGTGAGGCTGCACCCCGATGTCGAATCGGGTGCGCTCACGGAGGCGGTCTTTGCCATCGACCTGGGCGCCATCGCCTCGGGCGACCCCAACGTACCGGTCGTGAACCGGGACCCGGAGGCCTTCTTCCGGGCGACCTACCTGACAGCGGATCTGCGAAGACTCCTAGAGGAAGTGCTGGCGGCGCTTGCCGGAAAGGCGGGCTACAACCGGGTGCTCAAGCTCCGCACGCCCTTCGGGGGTGGCAAGTCGCACACGCTGGCGGCGCTCCTCCACGCCGCTCGTAAACGGGAGGCCCTGGACAGCATCCCCGAGGGGACGGGGTTTGCCCGGCCGAAGAACGTCGCGGTGGCCGTGTTCGACGGGGAGAAGTTCGACGCCCGCAACGGGAAGGAACTCGACGGCGGGCGCACGATTCGAACCATGTGGGGCTGGCTCGCATGGCAGATCGACCCGGAGAAGGCCTTCCCCATCGTCGCCCAGCATGACGAGGATCGCGTCGCTCCAGGGGGAGACGTGATCCGGGATGTGCTCACCAAAGGGGCCGGCGGACGGCCGGTTCTTATTCTGCTGGACGAGGTCCTGAAGTACATGGAGCGGGCGGCCGCCGTGAGCGTGCTCGACTCGACCCTTCAACGACAAGCCAAGGACTTCTTCCAGAACCTGACCGTCGAGGTGTCGGGGAGCACGAACGCGGCGCTCGTCTACTCGCTCACATGGAGCGCTCGGGAGGCCCTCGGGAACGTTGCCCTGCTTGCTGAGATCGACAAGCTCGCCGCACGGGTAGATCAGCTTCGGGAACCAGTCACGGGGGACGAGGTGCTTCCCATTCTGCAACGTCGCCTTCTCGGCGCTGCCCCGGATCAATCCACGGCGAGGGATGTGGCGACCTCGTATCAGGAGGTCGTGACCGGCATGCGGCGGGCGCACGCCGAATCGCCCGCCGAGCGGCAGGAGGCCGAGGAAGAAGGGCGTCTGCTCCGTGACCGGATGCGTTCCGCCTACCCGTTCCATCCGGCTCTCATCGACGTGATGCGTGAGCGATGGACGGCCGTTGACGCCTTCCAGCGGACGCGGGGGGCGCTCCGCTTCCTCGCCTCTTGCATGCACTCCCTGAAGAGAAAGGGCGGCGCCCAGCCGCTCCTTGGACCCGGTGACGTGCCGCTCAAGGACGTGGACGTTCGGGTCAAGATGCTGAACGAGCTCGGGGTCCAGAACGACTACGACCCGGTGATCGCCGCAGACATCGTAGGGCCGAATGCCCGGGCCAAGCGAATCGACGAGCGGATGGCAGGGGAGACGCCCGCACTGGCAAGCGTCAAGCCGGCGACGCGCCTGGCCACGGCCATCCTCCTCTACTCCTTCGGAGGCCTGCGGCGTGAGGGCGCCGGCCACGCCGAAACCCTCCCCCCCGGGGTGACCGAGAGTGAGCTGCTCGCGGCGTGCGTCGGTCCCGACCTCGACAACATCACGGCGACCGCGGTCCTGGCCGAACTCCGCAACGCCTGCCTCTACCTGCATTACGACGGCGTCCGGTACTGCTTCAAGAGGGATCCGAACGTCACCAAGCTCATCGAGGATGCGGAACAGAGCGTCTCCCGCGAGGAAGCTCAAGGCCAAGGACGCGGTCCGGTTCGGGAGAAGATCAAGGAGATGCTCGACGCTCGCCTTGCGGGACACCACACGGCCGTCGTGTGGCCAGGGAAAAGCCAGGATATCCCTGACGAAGACCCTCGTTTCCTGGTCGCCTATCTTCCGCTGGAGTTCGCGGGGGAGAGCAAGGCGGAGCAGGAGCGCCAGGCAAAGGAGTTGCTGTCGAAATACGGGGATCGCCCGAGACGCTTTCGCAATGGCCTCGGGTTGGCGATTCCCGACAAGAAGCAGATCGAGGCGCTCCGCCGCGCGGTCCGTTATCTGCTGGCCATCGAGCGCGTAGACGCGAAGAAGCAGCAGCTCCGCCTGACCAAGGACCAGCTCGACCAACTCAAGGAGAGGAAGCGCACCGAAGAAGCTGCGGCCGAATCATGCTTGCGCGACCTCTACACGGCGGTATGGCTGCCCCGCGTCGAGGGCGGTGAGATCGACATCGAGCGTGTGGAGCGTGGCGGCCGGCCCCTTCAAGCCACGGGGATTCACGAGCGGATCATGGAGCTGCTCACGAGCGTGGGGACACCGCGTGTACATGGCAGCGTCACCCCTCGCAAGATCGCGGAGCGCGTGAAGTTGGGAGAGCCGGTTGCTCAGGGCGAACCGCCAATACTGGGCATCAAGGCGTCCGAGGTGCTGGAGTCCTTTTTCCGGGACATCGCCCCACCGCGCCTCGAATCGTCGAACGTCCTACGGAAAGGCATCGCACGCGGCGTGACAGAGGGCGCGTTCGCGTACACAAGCGGATCACCGCCTGCGCTCGGCCCCGACGGGAAGTTCCAGGTGGCACGCGACAAGCTCGTGATCGGAAGGACGCTGGCCGAGGACGAGATGGATTTCGAGTCCGGGTTCATCATGGTTCCTGCGGCCATTCCCGAAGCGGCAGCTACTCCCGCACCGGGAACCGATCCGGTCACACCTGGGGTTCCGGTTCCCAACCCCGGGGCGCCTCCTCAGCCTGGGGGGGCCGGACCGGTTCTTGCCACAACGCCCGGTCCAGCGGGCGCAGCACGCCAAGGCACCGTGCGATTGAAGTTCAAGGCCACGAGGGACCAGATCTTCAAGGCCTTTCCCGCCATCGCCAACCTGGCGGACAAGTCCAACGACCGGAAAGTCACGATTTCCGTCGAAGGGACGTCCTCGGAAGGCTTCGACCCCTCGTGGCTCCGCAACGCGGTCGAGGAGCCGCTGGAGGAGGCGGACATCGAACGGGAGCGGGACGGGGGTTCAGCACCGATGTAGGAGGTCGGGGAATATGGCACGCAAGGAGAAGGTCACCAAGGTCATCGACGGCGACACGTTCGAGACGGCGAGCCGGAAGAACCCGGTGCGGTTGGCGAATGTGGATGCGCCCGAGAAAGGACAGCGGGGTGCTGCCAAGGCAACAGAGGCACTGCGAAAGCTGATTCAAGGCGAAGGGGTCATCATCGACACGATTGGCCGTGACCGCTACGGCCGTTCGGTGGCAAACGTCAAGGTCGGGGGAAAGTCCGTAAACAAGGCCATGCGGGGCAAGCTCAAGAAGTAGTGTTCGCAGGAATCGCCCATGTGCTGTCACACGCCACGAAGGATGAGAATGGATCACAGGCGGGACGCCTGTGCCACGTTCTCAAGGGAGGCCGCGCACCTAACAACCGGTTGCAGCGGACGGCGCTGCGCCGCCGCTGAACCGGGACGTCAGGCTTCTCAGGAGGGTAGCTCGATCGCCCGCCGTGTCGCGGCCCAGCTCCGGCAGCGCCGCACCGAGCCGCTGGCTCATCGTATCGAACACCCCGTGCAGGTGAGACAGGTGCCGCTGCTGCCCCAGACGGTCGAGCAGCCGCGACAGGCTCCGCTTCTTGGGCACGCTCTCTTCGGACTCGATTCCCGCCAGCCGCCGCAGCGATTCGTTACGCCGCAACTCGTTGAGGCCGTGTTCGATCGCGGGGTGCCGCAGGGCGATGCTCAGCACCAGCAGGCCACGCGGACGGGCACGTCGTCGCGTCCTCTGCCGCGAGCCTCGTGCAACGAGTCGATCAGGCCCTCATCGGGAATCACTTCCAGCCATTGTCGGAGCGTCTTCCATGTGGGACCGTCTTCGAGGCATTCCCAGGCGAACAGCGGCTTGGTGGTGTGGATGAGCATGTGCCGGCCTGCGTACCAAGTGTGGCGGTGGCGGGAGAGGGCCAGCGGCCTTCCCCATTCGAACGCACCAGATACCCGAAAGGTTCCGCCCTTGGTCGAAAAAGCTCGCAAAAACGCCGATCCCCCGCCACAGCCCCGCGATTTCTCGGCAAATTGCCCACCCGCTACGGGGAAGCCATTTTCCGACCCTGCCCAACCCCCCCAAGAATCAACAACTTGCGCCCAGCGCAACCGGCTCGGCGCTTGGCGGCCGCATCTGGACACGCAGTTTTCGCCAGGTGTATGATAGGGTCGCCTTCCTATCCCGAGGAGAGCTAGCATGAGCCGTGCTGTTACGCGCTTATTAGGGGCGATCGTGATCTGGGGGGTATGTCTGGCCGCTGTTGCCGCGGCCGAATCTCAGCGCGTCAGGGAGTGGATGCTGCAAGGCAAGCACCTCAGCTACGACCCTGCCACGGACACGTTTCGCAAGCAGTCGAGCGTATACGCGCCCCCGCGCCGGGAGCGTCCGGGCGGCGAGTTGGTCTACTATGGAGATCGGCGGCAGCAGTTTCAGTTTCGTGGGCCGCGCGGCCGCGGAGGCATCTATGATGCCCTGCGCGAGTACAAAGAGTCGCTGCCCTTGGATCCCAGGAACTACCGCTACCGCTTGCAGCACTGATGCTCCGCCTAGCTGCCACGGCTGTCCGATCGTGCGAGGGGGTTACTCGGCGGGAGTGGCTCTGCGTGGGAGGCCTGAGCAGTTTTGGTCTCTTGTTGTCTGAGCTGCTGGCCGGCCGGGCCTAGGCGGCGGCGCCGGGTCCCGCTACTTTTGGCAGGGCCAAGAGCTGCATCCTCTGTTTCTTGTTTGGGGCGCCTGCACACCAGGATATCTGGGATCCCAAGCCTCACGCCCCCAGTGAGGTACGCGGCGAGTTCCGCCCGATTGCCACCACCGTGCCGGGCATCTGGCTGGGGGAGCACATCCCCCAGGTGGCCGCCGTGGCCGACCGGCTGACGATCCTCCGCTCGGTCACCCATCCAGACAACACGCACACCATCGCCATGCATTACATGCTGACGGGTGTCCGGCACGCTCAGCCTGCAACCAATCCCCGCAATCAGGCGACGGACTTTCCCTGCTTCGGAGCTGTGTTGCAGTATCTCCGTGGCGGGCAGGGGAAACTGCCCTCGGGCATCAGCCTCAATGCCCCGGCCAACCAGGTCTCTGCGAACAACCACATTTTCCCGGGCTTCTTTGCCGGTGCGCTGGGCAGCAGTTACGACCCCCTGTTCATCAGCCAGGATCCGTCAGCGGCCGGTTTTCAGCCCTTTCCCGTGGCAAAGGAGGAGGAAGTCGAACGGTTCGAACGCCGGCGCAGCCTACTCGCCGAGGTGGATCTGCGGCGGCAAGAAATAGAAGCTGGCGCCACGGGCATCAAGGGCTATTACAAGCAGGCGCTGGATTTGGTGACCTCGTCCGCAGCGCGACGTGCCTTTGAGTTATCTCGGGAACCTGAGGCGGTGCGAGACCGCTACGGGCGCTCTCCCTTCGGGCAGGGGCTGCTGCTGGCGCGTCGGCTGGTGGAGGCAGGTGTGCCGCTGATCACCGTCAACTGGGCACGCGATGACGCCTTCTGGGATACCCACGCAGACAATTTCCGTCTGCTCAAGAACAGCCTGTTGCCGCCATTCGACCGTGCCTTCTCGGCATTGATCGAGGATCTGGACCAGCGCGGCCTGTTGGACGAGACCTTGGTAGTCTGCCTGGGCGAGTTCGGCCGCACGCCGAAGATCAACGCGGCCGCGGGGCGCGACCACTGGGCGGCGTGCAACAGCGTGGTGCTCGCAGGCGCAGGCGTGGCCCGCGGCCGCGTGGTAGGGGCTTCGGACCGCCTGGCCGCCTACCCCGCCATGCTGCCCGTGCAACCCGATGATCTGGCCGCCACGATCTACCACCTGCTGGGCATCGACCCCGGCACCGAGCTGCGCGACCGCGAGGGCAGGCCGCTGCGTCTAAGCCACGGCCGCGTGCTGCACGAGGTTTTCGGCTAAGATTTGCCCCCAGAGCCTGCCTGCGGCAGCCAGATACGGCAGAGCAGCGCTCGACGTGCGCGGCCTGCCGGCTGCTCCCCAACGGCCTCCATAATGAGCCGCACCCCACCGAGCCGGACGTGGCGGAGGGCTACGACCTCGTATTCAGCCCACGAAGGATGCGGCCTTCCCTCGGCCTCGCACCTCGCCTCTCCCACGTGCCACGTTGCCCCACTTGCCACGGAGAAAGCGGCAGCGGGCGTGCCGCGCCGACAGGCGGCCGAGGGCGCCACAGGCACCCGGGGACCATCTCGCCTACGGCACAAGCACGATCTTGCCCGCTAGTGTGCCGGCCTTGTGCAGGGTGTTCTCTTCTTGCAGCCGATGGGCCGCTGCCGCCTCGGCCAGCGGCAACACACGGTCGATGCGAGGCCGCAACTTGCCCTCGCTCAGCCAGCGATTGATGTCCTCGGCACATTGCCGCTGCTCGTCAGGCGAGGAATTGAACATGGCAAACCCGTGCAGCGAGCAGTCCTTCACATAAAACGGCCCCACCGGAAACACCGGCCGCGCCTCGCGCCCCGCCATCAGGATCATCCGCCCACGTAAAGACAAGAGCGGTACCACACGATCGAAATTCGGTTCACGCACCGTTTCCCACCACACATTCACGCCTTGGGGTGCGAAGCGACGCACAGCCTCGTCCACATCCTCGGTCTTGTAGTTCACCGCCACGTCGGCCCCCAAGGCCAGACAGGCGGCACGCTTCTCGTCGGAACCTGCCGTGGTCATCACTCGCGCCCCCAGCGCCTTGGCCATCTGCACGACGGTAGCGCCCACGCCGCCGGTGCCGCCGTTCACAAACAGCGTCTCCCCCTCGCGCAGCCGGGCACAGCGCAGCAGCCCGATGTGTGCCGTAATGCCCACCAGGGACTGCGCCGCAGCCTGCTCAAAGGAAACGCCCGCAGGTAGCGGGTACAGCCACCGTTCCTCTATCGCCGCCAGTTCGGAGAAGGTGCCCTGCCGACCGAACAGCCCCTGATTGCTGCCCCATACGGCCTGCCCCGGCTGGAATTGCGTGGCACCGGGGCCGCATTGTTCGACGACGCCTGCCACATCGCAGCCCACAATGTAGGGTTGGGGCAGCTCCATCTTGATCAGGCCGCCACGGATGTAGGTGTCGATCGGATTGACCGCCACAGCCTTCACGCGCAGCAGCACCTGGCCGGGCCCTGGCGTGGGATCGGGCAGGTCTCCGTACGTGATGGCTTCTGGGGGGCCGGGCTGGGTGATATATGCGGCTTTCATGGCGTGGCTCACGGGGTGTGGTTCCATGATTCACGTTCTGGTTGGGGCGTCAAGGGCTTGCCGTGCCGTGTGGCGGGCCAGCCGTGCTAGCGTGGCCGTTGGTTCCCAGCATTGGGGTCGAGTTCTACGACGTCGGACAGGTGCACCTGCTGATATTGGGTCCCTGCGTTGGTGGGGTCGAGCCAGTATTCCGTCCCGCCGTGCTAGCGGGGGCCATTAGCGGGGGGCTAGTGATGCGGGCTGCCTGGCGGGCGGTCAAGCGGGGCTGTTGCCTTGGGTGGGGCAATGGACGGCTATATCGGCCGATAGCACTGTCTGGCCGATAGCATCGGCAGACCGCCGATCGCCTGTCCCCGCATGGCCGGCCTGCCGCCCGGCTAGCCGCTGCTCGCGCCGTCACCCCCTCGACGCGCGGAACCCGCTCGCCCAGTCGCCCTTGGGCTGTTGGGCTTTTGCGCTGGAGGTGCGTGACTCTGGCCTTGTCTGAAAGCGGGGGTGCAAGTACGATCCCCCGCGCCGCTTTGGGTCTATCTGCGTAGCGCGGTCGACTCTAGGGGCGCAGCGCGGCGGCGCACGGCCCAGGGTCTATCGGTGGGAAGTAGAGGCCCCTGTGTTGGCTGTCGCACCGGAGGCCGTGGCGGCAAGCATGCTGAGAGGAACCGTGGCCCTCCTGCGGAGGGCGACAGGCGAGGCGCAGGCAACTCGAGGATGCGAAGCTGATCCGTTGGCGGGGCGGGCAGCGAGACCATTTTGGCGCTGGGAGCATTTGGGGCGTGAGTGCCATGCTGCGGTGCAAAGGACCCCTGTTAATGGCAGTGCTCGCCTGCGGGTGCGCGCAGAACCCACTGTTGTTGCAGAGCCAGCTACAGAATCTTCAACAGCAACAGGCCGCACTGGCCAAGCGCACGGACGAACTGCTCTCGCGGGCCACCTCGCTGGACACGGATAATCAGGAGTTGCAATCGCTGTTGGCCCAGGCGGCCCAGCAGCGGCGGGTGCTGGAAGACCAGGTGGCCGTGCTGCAGGACCAATTGCGCAGCGCCACCGCTCAGATTGCGCGATTGCGCGAGGGGCAGGGTGAGGGGCAGGCCGGCGTGCCGGCAAATCTGGCATCTCAGCGGCAACAGCGAGTTGGCGAACTGCCGCTGGTACAAATCCCGGGAGCCGTGGTCCGCCGAGACGGAGATGTGATCCGCATCGAGCTGGCCGGCAGCCGGCTATTCGAACGGGGCGGAGCGCGCCTGCTGCCGGAGGCAGGCCCCCTACTGGAACAGGTGGCAGATGTGCTGGTGCAGAACTATCCCAGACAGATCATCGGCATCGAGGGACATACCGACAGCGATCCGGTGCAGTCGGGCCGTTGGGCCAGCAATCACCAACTCTCGGTGGGCCGTGCCATGGCCGTGTACGACTACCTGGCGGCCCGCACGCGGCTGTCGCCGCGGCGGCTGTTCGTTGCCGGCCATTGTCCCAACCACCCCGTTGTCTCCAACGGCACGCCCCAGGGGAAAGAACGCAACCGGCGCGTGGAACTGGTGGTCTACCCCGAGCAGGTCATGGAGTGACAGGCCGGCGACGCGGATGGGCCAAACGCGGGCAGGCAGCGCAATTGCCGCGGCGAGCACCATTGCTGGGCCCTCTGCATGTCAGGGCTGACGGGTCGGGAGTGCGGCGGCTGTCTCAGCACGCCGGGCACGGCGCCCGGCCAGGCGAGCGGCGTGCAGGAGGCGCCTTGGCTGGGGCGAGGGAGAGAGACTACGTGCCTCACCGCGCGGTGTAACCCCCATCGACCATCAGGATCTCTCCCGTAATGAAGGAGGCCTCGTCCGAGGCAAGGAACAGGATGGCGTAGGCGATTTCGCGGGGTTCGGCGATCCGCTGCAGGATGTGTGCGCCGCCCCAGGCTGGATCCTTGTCTGCCGCGGCTCGGTCGAGCCCAGCTTCGCGGCAGAGACGCTCGACGATGGGCGTCCACACGGCGCCCGGCCCCACGCCATTGACGCGAATGTTGTGCTCTGCCAGGTCCAGTGCCATGCAGCGCGTCATGTTGGCAATCGCGGCCTTGGAGGCATTGTAGGTCACGAACTGCGGCTGCGCAATGAAGCTGGAGATGGAGCACACATTCACAATGGCTCCGCCGCCCGCGCGCCGCATGTGCGGCACCACGTGCTTGGCCACCAGTGCTGGGCCCATGACGTTGACGTCAAGAATCTGCCTCCACTCCTCGGGCGTAGCGTCAATGCCGCGCAGCACGAACACCGCCGCGTTGTTCACGAGAATGTTGATGGCGCCCAGCGCGCTGGCCGCCCTGGCAGCCATGTCCGCCACGCTTGCTTCATCGGCCACGTCCGTGGGAATAAACAGGGCACGTCCCCCTCGATTGGTAATGCGGCTGGCAGTCTCCTCGCCTCCTGTCGGATCTCGTTCCGCCACCACCACGGCAGCGCCTTCTTCGGCAAACAGTTCGCACGTCGCTCGCCCGATGCCTGAGCCGCCCCCTGTGATCACAGCCACCTTTCCAGCAAGTCGATTCATGGCTCGCCTCCCGCAGCAGTATAGGGCTTAGGAGCTGATTCCCCGCCATCATGGATGGCGGCGCGGGCCAGCGGGCGGCCGCCGGGTAAGCTGCACCGCCGACCTCGCACCGGATGAGTGTAAAGCTTGCTGCCGGCGCTGCCAGCCGTCCTCCGCTCTTGTGGCAGCATTCAGCTTTACTGCCAACCTCGCCACCCTCAAGCCGTGGCGTCGTGGCGCGCCAGGGAGATGGCCAGGCCCAGCACGCTATCGAGCATGGCCGGCTTGAGCCTACCTGTGAACGTATTCTGCTGGCTGGGGTGGTAGCTCGCCAGCAGCCAGCGATCGCCTTGCAGCGGCAGGCGAGCCCCATGGGAGAACCTCGGGGCTCGGCCGGTCAGCCAGTGGCGGCGCCGTGCTTCGAGCACGACGGCTTTCCAGGCAATGGCCCCCAGCGATAGCAGCACGCGGGGCTGCAATAGATCAATGGTCTGGCTCAGCCACGTCTGACAGGCTGCCAATTCTGCCGGCAGCGGCCGATTCTGCGGCGGGGCGCAGTGGCAGGCAGCGGTGATGGCACAGCCATTCAGGGCCAGCCCATCATGGCGGTTGCGGCTTTCGGGAAGCGTGGCCAGCCCAGCGGCGAACAGGGCACGGTACAAGAACTGGCCGCTGACGTCTCCTGTGAACATGCGGCCCGTACGATTGGCTCCGTGGGCCGCAGGCGCCAGGCCCACGATGAGAATGGCTGCTTGCGGATCGCCGAAATTAGGCACGGGCAGGCCCCAGTAGGTTTCGTGCGCGAATGCGCGCCGCTTACGTTGAGCCACTTCGCGGCAGTAAGCCCTCAGCCGAGGGCAGCGGTCGCACGCGGCGATGGCATGGTTCAGCCGCTCCCACGCGGCCGTATGGTCTTGTTGATGTGGCATGGCTATTCGCTCACCCTGGGATGCTCTCCGGCTGTCTACGCCGCCAGCGCGCGTTCCGTTTCCGCCTACCCTGGCAGAACGGGGCCGTGCAGGTAATGGTGCATGATAATGCCGGCCGCCACGGCTACATTCAACGAATCGGCACCGCCGGGCATGGGGATGGCCACCTGTTCGTGGCAGCGGGCGAGGAGATCCGGCTCAAGACCCTCTCCCTCGTTGCCAAACAGCAGGGCCAGGCGGGGGTACCGGCGGGCCTGCATGAGCGGTGTGCCCGCGCGGGGTACGGCGGCAATCAGCCGCACCCCCCAGCGTTCGGCCAGTGCCTGCAATTCGGACCGCACATCCCTGGCTTGGCGGAGCGGAACGTGCAGAGCCAGGCCCATCGACACGCGGAGCACGCGCCGCGACCACGGATCGGCAGATTGCGGTCCTAGCAGTATGGCGTCGATCCCCAGGGCCGCCCCTGTGCGCAGCAGCAAGCCCAGGTTCTCTGGTCCCTGGATGGCAGGCAAGACGAGTAGCGTGCGCCTGGAGGCGGCCTCCGCGAACACGTGCTGCCAACATGCATCGGCCGGCCTGCGCCCGCAGGCCAGGATGCCGCGGTGGAAGTTAAAGCCTACCACCTCGGGCAGCAGCCGATCGGGCAGCACGTAGAGGGGTACGTGGGGCGGCACCAGAGGCGCAAACTCCAGGAGGCAACGTTCTGCTGCCAGCACGGAAACCACTTCGATGCGGCTGGCCAACAGGCGCCGCACCACTTTATCTCCCTCAGCAATGAACAGTCCGGACCAGCGCGTCAGGTTCGATCGCTTGAGTTGGCGGTAGACGGCCAGGCGGGGGTCGTCCAGCGAGGAGATGGAGATTTGAGCCATCGGCACAAACTGGAAATCGCCCGTTCTTTGTTTGACGGATGCCTTGCCGTTACTATAAATTACAGGCTGAAGTGTGATGCTCGGAGGCAGAAACGCACCGTGCAGAGAAGAGGGGCGAGGATCAGCCGCCTCGCGCAAGGCAAAGAACCACATGGCCCTCACACGGAGTGCCTCCCGTATGACGCTCAACGACATCCTCAGCGAAAAAGGAAGCCACGTCTACACCATTTCTCCCGCGGCCACGCTCGATGACGTCGTGCAAAAGCTGGTCGAGTGCAACTGTGGTTCGCTGCTGGTGTGCGAACCGGCTCCTGGCGGAGGGCAAAGCATCCTGGGCATCATCACCGAGCGCGACATTCTCCGGGCGTGCGCGGCGCATCTGCCGTTAGCGGAGGTGCCTGTCGAGAACGTGATGACGCGCAACCTGGTAACAGGCCATCCCGACGACAGCGTGGAAGAGGTGATGGGCCTGCTGACCGAGAAGCGCATCCGCCACCTGCCGGTGCTCAACCAGGGCTGCCTGGTGGGCCTGATCTCCATTGGAGACGTGGTCAAGGCCCAATACCGGCAAACGCTGGTCGAGAACCACTACCTCAAGACGTACCTGCACGGGTAGCAGGCACGTGCTAGCGAGTGTAGGGGATATTCTCTCAATGCCCAGCGTGCCGGTTGCCGATGGCGATCTATAGATAACGGATTGTCTGCATCGCTACCCAGGGGGGAGGAGTCATGATCCGCCGCGGTTTGGTGGCAGTCGGTTGCATGCTTGGTCTGTGGCTCGTACTGGCCGCGGGCGAGGCCCAGGCCCAGCAGGCCTACGGACGCCAGTGGGGCCGCAGCTACAACACTCAGGACTGGCAGCGTTTCTACCACTACCCCTACGTGTTCTACCCGCACAATTTCTGGTCTGCCGACTACTTTCGCAGCGCGGAAAGCCTCTATTACCGCTATCCGCCCGAGATGCGCATTCCGGTCTACAATCGCCGCTGGCACAACGAATATCCGCAGGAGAGGCGGTACCACTACGGGCACCACTTCATCCTGGACGTGTTCTAGGGCGGGCTTGAGCCGAGGGCGCTGTTACACACTCGGGCCGCTTGCATAGGCTCAGGCCGCGCCCGCACAAGGGTGCTGCGGCATCGGCCGCGCCGTCACGGGCTTGGCCACGATGCTTGCAACGGTGTGCCATGCGAGGCCAGGGCCGTACCCACTTCGTGCCGCTGCGCTCGCGACGCGGCAACGCAGGGAGATTCTGCCTTCAAGCAGAGGAAGGGCTAGCCGCATCCAGCGCTAGATCATTCAACCGTTTCAGAGGCGCTGGCGGCCCTCAACTCCATGCTTGGGATAGACAACACTGCCGCGCTAGAGCATCCAGCCATTGAAGAGCTGTTCGCGCAGCTTGGCCCACTCCTGCACACGCGCCGTGCCATCCTTACCGGCCAGCAGTTCGGCCACCCACTGATCCATCCGCCTGAGGCGGTCGGCAAGGCTGCTCATCGTGTTCAGGGCCACTTTGTAGGCCATGCCCGGGTGTTCCTCGGCCACGCGTTCAAAGGCTGCGCGGGTCAACCGCAAGAGGCGCACGTTGGTTTTGGCCCGCACGCTGGCCGAGTGGGGTGCGGGGTGGAAGAACGACATCTCGCCAAAGGTGGCAAAGGGTTCCAGCGTGGCCAGCACCACCGGGCTGCCGCTGTGCTGGTCCAGGTTCTTCACCACCTCGCAGGCTCCCTGCAACAGGATCCAGAGCTGGGGGGCCTGGCGTCCCTCGATGAGGATCTGCTCCCCCCCCTGAAACGCGACGGCCTCTGCCACTTCGACCAGCGCGTGGCAAGCCTCCTCGGAAAGCCCGCGCAACAGCGGGATCCGCTGCAAGTGCTCGCGTGCCAGTGCCGCTTTCATATAATGCCTCCCAAGACCGTTGCCCGCCCCACCCGGCCGATCCCCAGCATGTAAGCCGCCATCCGCAGGCTGACCTTGCGCTGCGCTGCCAGCTCCCAAACCTTCTCAAACGCCGCCGTCAAAACGTGCTCCAGCTCCTGGCGCACGCGATCCAAAGACCAGCGGTAGTGCTGCCGGTTCTGTACCCACTCGAAGTAGCTGGCCGTCACGCCGCCGGCGTTGGCCAGAATATCGGGCAGCACCACCACGCCGGCGTGGTGCAACATGTCATCGGCCTCATGGTCGATGGGCGCATTGGCCGCCTCGATGATCACGGGGGCACGCACCTTCTCAGCATTGGCGGCCGTGATCACGCCTCCCAGCGCCGCGGGGATCAGCAGGTCCACGTCCAGCGCCAGCAATTCCTCGTTGGAGATGTGTTCCGCCTCGCGGTAGCCGGCGAGCTGGCCGCGATGCTCCAGGGCATAGCGGAGCACGTGGGGAATGTTCAGCCCCTCTGCGCAGTAGTAACCGCCAGACAGGTCGCTCACGGCCACCACCTTGCACTCCATCTCGTGCAAGATCTTGGCCGCGTGCGAGCCCACGTTGCCAAAACCCTGCAAGGCCACGCGCGTTTGCTGCGGCTTGCGATGCAACCGCCCCAGGAGCTTGTAAGCCATGATGCCCACCCCGCGCCCGGTAGCCTCCTCGCGGCCCGGCAGCCCATGCATCTCCACAGGCTTGCCCGTCACCACCGCCGGGCTGAACCCGTGGTACTTGTTGTACTGGTTCATCACCCAGGCCATCACCTTGTCGTTCGTGCCCATGTCCGGCGCGGGAATGTCGATATCCGGCCCAATCAGGTCGTGGATGCCGTCGATGAACTTGCGCGTGACCATCTCCATCTCGCGTGCGGAGAGCGAGCGGGGATCGACGTTCACCCCCCCCTTTGCCCCGCCATACGGCAGATCCACCACCGCTGTTTTCCAGGTCATCAACGCGGCCAGCGAGCGGACCTCGTCGATATCCACATCCGGATGGTAGCGCAGACCGCCCTTCATGGGGCCGCGCGAATCGTCATGCTGCACGCGATAGCCGATGTAGGTGGCAATCTCCCCGTTGTCGCGCTCGATGGCGACCTGCACCTGCACCTCGCGCTTGGGCGTCAGCAGCAAACGTCGGATGTTGTCGCTCAGCTCGATCTGGTCGGCCGCGCGATGGAAATAATGGGCGGTGGTTTCAAACGCCTTCATCGGCCGCTTCCACAGTGGTGCTTCCGCCTCCCTGCGACCCATGCCGTGCCGGTCACCGTGGCACCCCAATTGTACGTCATCCCTTCCTCGCCGAATGTTACCGGCCTTGCCGACTTTTCAGCAAGTTCAGGCAGGGCTTGGAGTTCTGGGGAAAGAAGGGCAGGTGCGTGAGCTGGGCAACTTAAGAGCAGCCCCGCCCCTCAGCATCCCGTAGACGCGTCAGAAAAGCGCTCCCCGTAGTGCAAGCCAGCATTCTGGCGGCAAGGCACGTTGCCGGCCGCACAGCCGGCGTGCCGCTGCCAAGCCATGCTGCGGCGGCTACCAAGGTGCAGACGGTGCAGCCCCGGCGGGAACGCCCGGAAACTGCCTCGGCGGCCGATGCCCCCTCAGGTGGCTGCCGGGTGCACCGCCTCCTTCTCCGGCACCTCACGCTTCAAGCCCCAGAACACGGCGTTCAGCAACATGCGCCGGAAGGGCTGGAGCTGGAAATCGCCGGGGTGGCCGAGCGACGTGTAGAAGATGCGTCCCCCCTGGTAGCTGCGGGTCCAGGCCACCGGCTCGTCCGGAGTTTGGCCGGTGCATTGGCCCATGGCCAGCAGCGTGGTATCCGGGGCAAGGGGGCTGGTGAGATAGAGCGACGAACAGACGTCGAACTCTTCTGCCGGCAGGCCCGCAACAATGGGATGGTCCGCCGCTGCCGGCACCACCCAGGCAAACGTGCGCGGGCCGCCTGCCTGAGGTGCTTCGTGATGGCCCCGATAGTTGCCGCCCAGCACCTCCGGATCGAACTCTGGCCAGGCCGCGCATCCCTCCGGCGGCTGGCCATCTCGCAGGGCAAAGGCATGGCTGGCGGTGCGGATGCCGACCAGCGGCTTCCCCTGTTGCAGGTAACGGCGCACCAGCTCAAGCTCCTGCGCGCGAGGGGTGCGGCGGCGCACCGAAAGCAGCAGCAGGTCCGCGCTGTCCAGGGCCGACAGGCCGGGGAAGTGATTCTTGTCGGAAGGGCTGGCGTGGATCGTCGTGACGCGCAGGCCGCGCGGGGCAAGCTCTTCCTGGGCAAACGCCGGCAGCGTTTCCCACGTGTGATACTCATCTTCCCCGATCATCATCACCACATGCGGCCGATCGTCCGCGGCGAAGGCGAAAGGCGCTAGCCCCGTGAAGTCTGTGCTGGTGATGGTGGGACACCAGTACTTCTCGATGTGCTCGACCACCAGTTCGTTGCCACGGAAATGGCTCACATAGGGAGGCCGGCGCGAGTTGTACATGGTATCGGTCATGTCCCGCATCAGCACGACGTTCTGACCTTGCAAAACCATCTGGCGAATGGAAAACGGCCTTCCCAGCACGCAGATGTTCGCGTGCACCCCCATCACAATCACATTGGTGATGCCGCGGGCACGCATCAGATAGAATGCCTCGGCACTGTCGGTAATCGCATCCTCGGCGGCGATCTCCAACGTTTCGATCTGGCGCGTCCAGGGAGCGCCGTGCTTGCAGGCAGGTTCGCAGTCGCACCCGCCGTCACTGTCATCAATGGGCAACGGCGGTTCACGCTGGGGGTCCAAACGCCGCCACCGTTCCAGCGGCACCTCGGTGGCGACTACGGGGGCGTTTTGCGCCCGCTGGCGCTGCGGGGTGCCGGCATAGGGCTTCAGGCATTCGCTGGGGCAGTGGATGATCAGCACGCCACGCGCGCGGGCAGCCTTGAGCACCTCGTTCATGCGCGGGGCCATTTCGGCCACCCTCGCGGCCGCGCCGCGACACCAGTGCTGGTCCCACATGTCGCACACGACAACGGCCGTCTGAGCCGGATCCCAACGCAGCTCACTTTCTACAATGGCAAACGCGCCCGGCATTCCCGCCACCGGCAGGCGGCTGCGTGCGTGCAGCAAAAGGGGCTCCGAAGCGACAGCGGGCACAGCCCTGGCAAGTAGGCACAAAACCAGGCCCGCGGTCACAAGCCGCGCTGGCAGGCAGGTGTTCATGGATTGGCCTCCATCCACATGCATGGAAGTGAGACGCGGGCCGCAGTCGGCCCGCCCCGGCGGCCCGTTGCAGCGTGCAGGCAGGCCGCCTGCCGGCACCGTTACACGGCGATGGCTTGCTCCTTCTCCGCGTCCCAGAGCATGGTACGGTTGTTGCGATAAGCATCGACCCCCAGCTTGATAGCCACCATCAGGGCGCAGCCGAGATCCTCGTTGCAGGTCAGTTCGGCCCGGCCGCGCACAGCATCGATGAAGTTCCCCACATGGTCGCGCCGCGGTTCTGCCGGCACGGTGAATTGCTCCTGATCGGCGTTCACGGCCTTGAACTCCGGCATCCACACGGGCTGGCCGCGCAGCAAGGCACCTCCCGAGAACTCCAGCGTGCCGTACTGCCCGCGGATGATGCGGGGCACGCCCACATCGTTGGTCATCACGCTCACCAGGAAGACCGTGTACTCACTGGGATACTCGATGAGCATGAAGTGGCTGTCTGGGATGTCTCGCCCGTCTTTCTCGATGTACTGGCCGCCGCCGGAGACGACCTTACGGGGGTACTCGCCCTGCGGGCCGGCAATGGCCAGCACCAGGGGGGCCAGCGCGTGATACAACAGGTCCGTGGCCACGCCCCCGTTGTAGGCCCAGTACTTGCGGAAGCGGAAGAAGTGGTCTGGGTTCCAGGGAATCTTCTCGGCCAGACCAAACTCATGTCCCAGCCACATGTCCCAGTCGATGTGGTTTTCACCGGAGGCATCCGGGCCGGCGGCAGGGTCGATGGGCCAGTTGAACTGCCCTTCCCGACTATTGCGGCAATAGCCGTTCTGTGCCCAGACCACCTTGCCGATGCGGCCTTCGAGAATGGCCTGGCGTGCAGCCCAGGCCTCTGGCTCGGAGGCGTACTGCGTGCCCACTTGCAACTTGCGGCCCAGTCGCTTGGCCGTGTTGCGCACGGCAATGGCCTGCTCGATGGTAAGCGTCATGGGCTTTTGCAGGTAGACCTGCTTGCCGGCCTCCATGGCGTCGATGGCCTGCTTGGCGTGCCAGTGGTCGGGCGTGGCAATGATCACCGCGTCGATATCCGGGTTATCCAGCAGCTTGCGGTAATCGGTATATGCCTGGCCCTGACAGAGGGCCTGGGCGGCGAGCAGCCGCCGCTGGTACACGTCGCACACGGCGATGCAGCGGACGTTGTCGGCCTCGGCACGGTTCACCAGATCATGCACGTGGCCGGTACCCATGCCGCCCACGCCGATCACGCCAAACTGGATACGGTCGTTGGCGCCCAGCACCTTGCTAGAGGCAGCAGCGGCGTGCAGCCCAGCTAACGCCGCACCGGCTGCCACGCTGCCCTGCAAGAAGCCCCGGCGCGAAGGCCCAGTAGTTTTCTGTTGGCGGGTCATCGACATTCCTCGGCGGAAAGGTTCGGAGGGATGGAGAACGGGGTAGGCTACGCTGGCCGATTGTACCCCGCCGGTAGGCCGCTTGCTACCTCGCGTAACCATACACCGGCACCATCGCGCGGGAGGGCGAGCACCGGTGAGGAGTGAGAGGGGAGAAGCGAGGAGCGAGAAGTGAGGAGTGAGCAGTCAGAAAGGGGAAGGGGCGGGCGCTGTCGGCCATTTTCCTCGATCAGCCGCCGGGGCGGCGGTTTGCCCTC
>JAIMBC010000009.1 GCA_023511675.1 Pirellulales bacterium | reverse complement strand
GTACAAAGGGATGCAAAGGGTGAGGGGGGCGTAGTGGGGTGGGGGAGCCGCGTGCGGGCAACTTGATGCGTTGCTTTGGTCGGCAGGGGAGTCGGCTGCCGTCTGTTAGGTGGTGCTGGCCGCCTCGCCGTTGGGAGTCACGGCCTGCTCTTGCAGACGTTTGAGCAGCGAGAGGGCTTCCAGAGGCGTAAGCCGGTTGACGTCGAGGCCTTTCAAGGCATTTACCACGGGGTGTTCCGCGGCGGCAAACAGCGTGAGCTGGACCTCACGGCGGCGGATGCGGGGCCTGCGCGCCAGGCGGGGCTGTTCCGACGGATCGAGATGTTCCTGCTCGAGCCGGGCCAGGATCTCCTTGGCACGTTCCAGCACGTCGCGCGGCACCCCTGCCAGACGGGCCACATGGATGCCGTAGCTCTTGTCGGCCGCGCCGGGCACGATCTTGTGCAAGAAGATCACCTCATCCTGCCATTCGCGTACGGCCACGTTCAGGTTGCGCACCTTGGGCAGGGAGCGGGCCAGCTCCGTCAGCTCGTGATAATGCGTGGCGAAGAGCGTGCGGCAGCCGTTGCGGTCGTGCAGGAATTCGACCACGGCCCAGGCCAGGGAGACGCCATCATAGGTGCTGGTGCCGCGGCCGATTTCATCCAGGATCACCAGGCTGCGTGGGGTGGCATTGTGCAAGATGCGGGCCGTCTCGGTCATCTCGACCATGAAGGTGCTTTGGCCGCGTGCCAGTTCGTCGCTGGCGCCGATGCGGGCGAAGATGCGGTCAGCCAGTCCCAGCGTGGCCTCCTTGGCGGGGACGAAACTGCCGAGCTGCGCCATGATGGTCAACAGCGCCACCTGGCGGATGTAGGTGCTCTTGCCGGCCATGTTCGGGCCGGTGATGAGCAGGATCAGGCCGTCGTCCGGGCCGGCCATGGTATCGTTGGGTACGAAGCGGCCGTGTTCCATCACGGCATCGAGCACGGCGTGGCGGCCCTCGACCACGTGCAGCACGGGCTGCTCGACCAGCCGGGGGCGGCAGTAGCCGCGCTGGCGTGCCAGTTCTGCCAGGCCGGCCAGCACGTCGAGCTGAGCGAGCGCGGCGGCCGAGGCACGCAGGCGCGGGCTGGCCTGTTGCACCAGGTCTTTCAGTTGGCAGAAGAGGTCGTATTCCAGCAACTTGGCCTGCTCTTCGGCCTTCAGCACGCGCTCTTCATGCTCCTTCAGTTCCGGGGTAATGTAGCGCTCGGCGTTTTTGATCGTTTGCTTGCGGACGTAGTGCGCCGGCACCTTGTCGCGATGCGGGTTGGTCACCTCCAAGTAATAGCCGAACACCTGATTGAAACCGATCTTGAGATTGGGAATGCCTGTGGCCGAACTCTGCTCGGCCTGATAGCGTGCGAGCCACTCCTTGCCGCCGTGCATCAGGCTGCGCAAGCGGTCGAGTTCAGGGTGGTAGCCGGAGCGGATGATGCCTCCCTCTCGGCTGGCGAGCGGCAGTTCCCCGGCAGCGAGGGCATCGGCCAGCGCGTGCTCGAGGTCTGCGCAGGGATCGAGCTGCGCGTGCAGGCGTTGCAGCAGGGCGGCCGTGGCGTCCGCCAAGGCGGTTTTGATTTCAGGCAAGGCACGCAGCGTGCGGCACAGCATGCCCAGGTCTCGAGGCGTGGCTCGGCCCGTGTGCACGCGGGCAAGCAGGCGCTCCACGTCGTACACCTGGCGGAGGGCGGTGCGCAGCGTCTGGCTCAGGGAGGGCTGCCGCACGAACTGCTCGACCGCTTCCAGCCGTTCTTCGATCGGCTCCCGGGCCGCCAGCGGCGCCGCTACCCACTCTGCCAGCAAACGCGATCCCATGGGGCTGATGGTGCGGTCCAGCACCCACAGCAGCGATCCTTCGCGGCGGCCCTCGCGCAGCGTGCGCGTGATCTCGAGGCTGCGCCGTGTCGCCTCGTCGATTTCCAGCGTGTCTCCCTGCCGGTAGGGAAGCAGCGTGTCGACATGGGCGAGCGACGCCTTCTGGGTCTCGAGCAGGTAGTCGAGCACGGCGCCTGCGGCGCGTAAGGCGGGCGTATCGGCGGAGCCGAAGCCGAAGCCCTCCAGGTTGTGGGTACCGAACTGGCGGCTGAGGACCTGCAGGGCCTGCTCGGTGGCGAAGGCCCAGGGGGGCCGCCGTGTCAGGGTGGTACGTTGCGGGTCGATGGGCGGCGGGGGGGCGTCTTGTGGCAGGAGGCATTCAGCCGGGGCGATGCGGGCTAATTCATCGGCCAAGCGATCGGGGGCCACCGCTGCGGCCAGGAAGCGGCCTGTGGAGAGGTCGACCCATGCCAGGCCGGCGAGGGAGCCGCTTTTCATGGGGCGGCCCTGCGGGGGGGGAGCGCTATCCGCGACGAGAACGGCGCACAGGTAGTTGCTTTCGCGGGGGTCGAGCAGGGCTTCGTCGGTGATGGTGCCGCGGCTGACGACCCGTGTGACCTCTCGCCGGACCAGGCCGCGCGCCTCGCGCGGGTCTTCGACCTGTTCGCAGACGGCGGCTCGCAGGCCGGCGGCGAGGATCTTGGCCAGGTAGCTTTCGAGCTGGTGGTGGGGGAAACCGGCCATGGGCACGGCGTTCTCTCCCTTTTCGCGGCTGGTGAGGGCCAGGTTGAGAACGCGGGCCGCCGTCTTGGCATCCTCGTAGAACAGCTCGTAGAAGTCCCCCATGCGGAACAGCAGCAGGGCGTCCGGGCAGGCTGCCTTGGCCTCTTGGTACTGTTGCATCATGGGCGTGAGCGACATGGCCGCATGCTAACACAACGATTTGGGTGCTGGAAGTTTGGGGGGGAGGGCCGCGGCAGCCGGCCCAAGCAGGGATGCGGAGGCACGGAGGGGAACGAGTGGGGAGCCACTTGCGGGCTCGACACGCGAGCGTCTAAGGTAATAATAGAGGCGTGGAGTGCGAGGGGGTTGAAACCTGCCGGCCGGTCGCTGGGTGCAAATGACCACGGGAGTGCAGGCCACTCGAGAGGTGATGCCGACGTGCGGGCCTATCTGGTAATTCGAGAGGGGGCGAAGTGGGCTGACGTGTTCCCGCTTGTCCCTGGGCAGGCCGTGACGATCGGGCGTGCGCCCACCAATCAGATTGTGATCAAGGATGAGCGGTGCAGCCGGCATCACGCTGAGGTGTTTTACTCGGACGGGCACTGGACGCTGCGGGATCTCGACAGCCGCAATGGCACGGCCGTGGGCGACGCGCTGATTCGGGGCGACCATCCGCTCAGTCCTGGGCAGATTATCCGCATCGGCGGTTCGCAGCTTGCGTTTGTGCATGATTATTCGCAGGCCTTCACCGATGCAGGGGGCGCCGTGCGTGCCGAGGGGAACGTTTCCACGATCGACTATGTGCCGCCTCCGGCCAGCGGCGACAGCGGCGTGCTGGCGGGACAGGAGCCCACGACCATCACGCACCGCCGCGGCCAGACGAAGTTTCTCAGGCCGGTGGAGGATGAGGAGGGCGGGGGTTCGAAGATCGGCCTGGCGGCAGCCAAGCTGTGCCGGTTGGCGTTCGAACTGGCAAAGGGCCAGGACGCGTCGGTGCTGGCCAAGACCGCGCTGGACGGCCTGTTTGACGGCACGGCCGTGGACGGGGGCGCCGTGCTGTTAGTGCGGCGAGGAGTAAGCGGCGAACCGACTTCCAGCGATCTGGAGCTGGTGGCCACCCGTACCGACACCGATCTGCCCTACCACCGCCTCTCTCCCTTCCTGGCGGCCACGGTGCTCCGCGAGGGGGAGGCGGTGATGGCCCGCAACGTGATGGGCGACAGCACGCTCAGCAGCCGCGACAGCCAGGGTGAGATGCACGCTACCAGCGTGATCTGTGCCCCCATCCGGCGGGGCAAGCGGGTGTTCGGCCTGGTCCACCTCTACTCTACGCGGCCCGAGCGTGTGCCGGATCCCGACGACCTGGAGTTCACGCTGGCCGTGGCCGAGACCCTGGCCTTGGCCCTGCACAACCTGCACCGCCGCCAGGAACTGGCCGAAAACCTCAGCCAGGTGCGCGACGAGAACTTGCAGCTCCGCGAGCGGCTGGGGGTGGAGAGCGAATTGGTGGGCAAGAGCCGCATCATGGAAAAGATCTCTGAGGAGATCGCGCGGACCGCCCCAACCTCCGCCACCGTGCTCATTCGGGGAGAGAGCGGCGTGGGCAAGGAGCTGGTGGCCCGCGCCGTACACTTCGCCAGCCCGAGGCGTAAGGGGCCTTTTGTCTGCGTCAACTGTGCTGCTCTTAGCGAAAGCCTGCTGGAAAGCGAACTCTTCGGCCACGAGCGCGGCGCATTTACCGGCGCTGTCAGCCGCAAGATCGGCAAGTTTGAGGCAGCCCATCAAGGCACGCTGCTGCTGGACGAGATCGGCGAGATGAGCCCCACCATCCAGGCCAAGTTCCTCCGCGTGCTGGAGGGACATTCGTTCGAGCGCGTCGGCGGCAGCGACCCCGTCAAGGTTGACGTGCGCGTGATCGCCGCCACGAACCGTGATCTGGAAAAAGACGTAACCGAGGGGCGTTTCCGCCGCGATCTGTATTTCCGCCTGCACGTCGTCGAAATATTCGTGCCGGCGCTACGCAAACGCCCGGAGGATATCCCCGAACTCGCCTATCATTTCCTGAACAAGTACAACGCAGAGACGGGCCGACGCATCCGCGGTTTCACGCCGCGCGCCATGGAACAGATGGTCAATTACCGCTGGCCCGGCAACGTACGCGAGTTGAAAAACGTGGTCGAGCGCGCCGTCGTGCTCTGCGAGGGCGAGTACATCGACGCCCACGACCTGATGCTCTCCAAGCTACCCACCCTGGGCGATACGGCCGAGGCCATGCTCGTCCCAGCCGAGTTCAAGCCCATGAAGCTAGAGGAAATGGAACGCCGCCACATCCTCGCCACACTGCGCCTGTTCTCTTGGAACAAGAGCAAGGCGGCGGAGGTGTTGGGAATCGAACGCTCGACACTCGACCGCAAGATCCGCCGCTACGGCCTCAACGAGTTTGCCCCGGGCCGGGTCTCTTAACGTGCCACAGCCACGCCCGCGCCGCGAGGTTGCGCGTTACTTGTTCGGCTGCTCCGTGCCTGGCCGTTGTGCTGCCTCTGGACGCTCGGCTCTGCGTTGAGGCCTGGGCAGTCTTCCTGGTGCAGCGAGCGGTCTGCCTACACACCGCTCTGCCCCCTGAGTTCTGCCCACAGCAGGCGGTGGAAGGCGAACATGGGCGCCTCGGCGGCAGCGTACGGTCCCTGCTGATAGCAGCCCGAGGCGAGGCCGCGCTGGACGCTCTCGCACACCGCCGTGTCTTCCATCTGCACCACGTGGCTGGCCGCCAGGCTGCGCTCCACAAAGGCGGCATCCGCGGCGTGCGATGCTGCGAAGAAGTAATCGAACACCACCCGCGTACGGTTCACAGACAATGGCACCACCCAGTTCGTATCCATCATGGGACCGTACCGGTTGATCATGAAGTTGGGGTAGATCCAGGCATAGCAGGCCGTGCCCTCCAGCCGTTCAGCGAACTCCACGCCGGATGGCGTGTGCTCTGCCGCCGCGGGACACGACTGAATGGAGAATCTCTCATGGATCTCGCTGCGATACTGAGAGAGGTCCAGCCCTCCTGCCAGGCCGGCGTGCACGCTGGCCACGTGATAGCCGCCATCCAGATAATTATCCACAAACACCTTCCAGTTGCACGCCAGCTCATACTCGCGGCGTGCCACATGGGTCAGCGACTCGAATTCCATGCCTGCCAGCCGCAGATAAAGCGGCTGCAACGCCTCGCGCAGAGACCTCTCTGGCGTGCCGCCATGGATCCATGCCCAGGGCCCCCAGCACTCCACATGCAAAGGCGGCAGGGCATGCTCCTCAACCCGAAAACCTGCTGCGCGTCCCAGCCCCGGTGCCCGTTTCAGTCCCCCGTGCAGGTGATAGCTCCAGCCATGATAGGGACATACCAACTCTGCCGCGCAGCCCGTGCCCACTGCCACCTCCGCTGCATGGTGCCGGCATACATTGGCCAAGGCGCGCAACGTACCCTTCTCGTCCCGCACCACCACGTACGGCAGATTCAACCAGCGGCCGGCCACGTAGGCCCCCGGCTTTTCCAAACAGGACAATCTGGCGGCCGGCTGCCATGTACAGAGCAGGCGGTAGCATTCCCAGGCGAAGAACTCGGGGTCGATATACCACAGGGCAGGCGGCGTTCTTGCCTCCTCGACGGCAAGCCGCGGTGAGAAACTGTCCAACAGGCGGCGAACGGCAGGGCTGGGGCCGTTGTGCTGCATGGTGTGGATCTGCCTGGGAGTGGGCTTTGTGCCGCCCCTGTTCGTGGGCGAGGGCGCCTGCACGCAACAACAGTGCAGTGCATACGCTTCGCCACAACCCGGCGCGTGGTTGGCGTCTGCGGCGCCTGCACGCGCCGCCGCTAAGCGTGCATCGTACGCCGTCAGCCGGCAAGGGGCAACGGCAGCCCTGCACGCCCTCAGGGCGCAACGGTATGGAATCGGTCCCGGCCAGGGGCGGGTGGCAGCGGTGGAAAGTCTCCGCTGGCGCCGAGGGAGGGACTCGCGGCCCTTAAGCCTTTGTCCATGCTGCCCTGCCTCAGCTTGTTGCCGGCCCCGTTGCGGCCGAGGGGGCAAACGGCCGGTTGGCGAGGGGCGTGGCGCATGAACGCTTGCCCGGGCCGCACAGGCTGCGCCGAAGCCTACTCCTCAGGCGCTTCAGGCAGCACCTCCACGCGTTCTCCCCCTCGCACCACGATAACTTGCTCGCCGTCTGGGTAGCGGATGCGCAATTCCCTCTGGATCCAGCGGCCGCCCACGCGCACGGCCTTGGTTTCCACATCTGCCTCGCCCTTGGGACCGGTGATGGTGAATTGCAAGCGGGCGTTGCCGCGGCCATTGCGTGCGTCGAGGCTTCCCGAGACGAGGCCGCGGCGGCGGATCGGCCGCCCCAAGCGATCCTGCACTCCCCTGTCCTCAGACAATTGCTCGAATGCCATGCGGTAGGGCTCGCTGTTGGCAAGCGCGCTGAAACTGAACCAGAAGATGCCGCCGCAACAACAAAGCGGCAGCGCCGCGAACAGGCCTACGCCAAGCACGATCACCCACACCCAGTTGCTGCGGCGGCGCGGCGGCGGAGGCGGAGGCTCGGCACTGAAGCGTTCGTACTCTTCCGGGCTGAATGCCATGATTGCTCACGCTCCGTCAGGGCGGCCCGTAGGCGGGCGTGGGGCATAACAACCGCCCCGGCCGCCACTGCCACGGACTACGACTTCTTGGCGTCCACGCGTCGGCACCAGGCGATCTTTTCAGCCGTGGTGGTGGGTTTGCCAGCGGAAACCATGGGAGAGGCCGAGGTCGCCGACTGTGCCGCCTCAGAGGGGGCCTCAGAGGACGGGCCTGGAGTGGGCGCCACGGATTCGGCTGGCTGGGGCTGGGCCGGCTGTGGGGCAGCGGCGGCTGAAGACGCTTTAGGCCGCCTAGCGGCCGCCAGCAGTTCGGCAGCGGATCGCTCCTGCTGCGGAGAAGTGGCGGTAGCAGCGGCCGGTGCCTCAACGGCGGTTGTCACCTTCGGCAAGGGTTTGCCTCGCGCGGCAGCGAGGATCTCCGCGGTTGTGAGCTTGCGTTTCTCTCCCCCCGTGGCGGAAGGGGCTGGCGGAGGAGACGGCGTTTGTGCGGCGGACGGGGCCGGCGGGGAGCCACTGGCCGGTTGGCCCGCGGCGGCCTGCGCTCCTGCTGCCCCAGCCGGCGAGACGGCTTTGCCTCGCGCAGCAGCGAGGATTTCTGCCGTGCTCAGCTTACGCTTCTGGCCTGCTACTTCAGCAGGAGATGGTGCCGGTGCAGGAGCCTGCCCTGCGGCAGCCGGCTCGGTAGGCGTAGTGGGCTGCGGCGCCGCTGCCGCCTTGCCCGCCCGCGCGGCGGCCAGGATCTCAGCGGTTGTTTTCTTGCCCGCGGCCGGCTTGCTGTCCGCGGAAGGAGCGGCCTCTGCCTTCTCGGCCGCGGCTGGCTTCGCTGCGGCGGCTGCGCCCCTGGCCGGTGCGGCATGCTCCCGGCCCTTCTTCTCAGCGGCGGGCGGCGCGGGCTTGTCCACCACGCGCAGAAACGACAGGTCGATATCGTACCAGGCGATGTTGTTGTGGTAATCGAGGAACTGCACCAGCGCGCGGCCCGACATGTTGACGGTCTTCACCTGCCCGGTATAGCCCTTGAAGCGCGCCAGCTCGGGCCGAGATTCATCGACGACCACGTACTGATCTGTGTATTCTCGCTTTAGTTTTTCGATGTGCTCAAAAACCATCGCTGGCCTTAAGAACGCTGGCTGGATAGGCTGCCGCGCAGCAACGCAGCCGCGCAGGGAATCCTTAAGGGGGCCATTCTGGCGCATCTTGGCCGCCAACGCAAGCGCTGCCGCGGCGGCCAAAGAAGAGAAACCGGTCAGCACGCCTGGATGCACGGGAGGATCGGCCGCAGCCGCTGCGCTCCGGTAGTAACAGCTCCGCCGGGGCGCAAGCCAAGTGTCCGGCTTGCCCCCCAGATAGACGCAGTCCGCGCCGTGGAAGTCACACTCGACTGGGGCGCTCGTCACGCCGGCACTGGATCGGGCAAAAGCTGGCCCAAGGATGCTTCGAGCGGTGCGGCCTGAAAGGCCTGCCATGCGGCCCGCGAATTGCTGGCGCGGCGGCCCGTGGCCCAGCGGAGCTGGCAGTGCTGGCTTACTCTTTGCGCAAGAACGACTCACCGGCCCGCGGGCCAGCGGGGCTGGCAGCACGTCCCCGGAAAGAACGCGCTGCCTGCCCTGGCGTTTATCCCTCGGACTGGCCCTGGATCAGCTCCAGCACCAGTTCGCGCACCCGGGCGGGGTTCACGTTGGGGTTCTTCCGCTTCGCCTGCCCCACGAAGGCGCCCGCGGCCTGGAGCTTTCCAGCACGCACGTCGGCGACCAGCTTGGGGTTCTCTGCAACCAGTTCCTTGCAGAGTGCCATCAGTTGGGCCTCGTCGAGCTGTGCAATGCCCAGTTCTGCCATGGTTTCGTCTACGGTACGGCCTGTGTCGAGCATGCGGGCCAAGACCTCGCGGCCGCGCATGGTATCGACGCGGCCCGCACGAACGGCCCGCAGCAGTTCTGCCAGCCGCTGTGCAGAAACCGGATACTCATCGATGCCGATGGTGCGCTCCTTGAGCGTACGCAGCACGTCTTGCTGGATCCAGTTGCTGGCCAGTTTGCCGTCTCCGCACTGCTGAGCCACCTGCTCGAAGTAGGCGACGAGCGCCTGGCCCTGGTTCACCAGCACGTCGCTATCGTAGGGGCTGATGTTGTAGGCGACTTCCAGCCGATTGCGCATTTCTGCGGGCAGCTCGCCCAGGCTTTGACGTACGGCCTCGACCTCGGCTTCCGAGACGATGACGGGCACCAGGTCGGGATCGGGGAAGTAGCGATAATCGCTGGATTCTTCCTTGTGTCGTTGGGGGCGGGTGATGTTGGCAACGTCGTCCCAGCCGCGAGTTTGTTTGGGCACGTCTCCCAGCCTCTGGCCCGTTTCTTGCCAGACTTTGAACTGGCGTTCGGCCTCGTAGGCCAGGGCGCGCTCCACGGCCCGAAAGCTGTTCATGTTCTTGATTTCCACGATCGGCGTGGGCACCAGATGGCCGTCCGGCGTGTACACGTGCAGGTTCACGTTCGCATCGACGCGCAGGCTGCCTTCCTGCATGTTGCAGTCAGATACGCCCAGGTAGGAAAGCAACAGCTTGAGTTCCGTGAGATACGCCTTGGCCTCCAGCGGTGAACGCATGTCGGGCTGCGAGACGATCTCCAGCAGCGGCACACCGGCGCGGTTGAGATCGATGCGGCTGTCTGCGCGACCATGGGCCTCATCGTGCATGCTCTTACCCGCATCCTCTTCCAGATGCACGCGGATGATCCCCACCCGCTTCCGTTCAAACCTCCCCTTGGGATCGCTGATTTCCAGGCAGCCATCGGAGCTGAAGGGCAGGTCGTACTGGCTGATCTGATAGCCCTTGGGCAAGTCGGGGTAGTAATACTGTTTGCGGTCCCACTTGGTGAAGGGCGCGATCTGGCAACGCAAGGCGACCGCCGTTTTCAGAGCGAGTTCGAACGCGCGGCGGTTCATGACGGGCAGTACCCCTGGCATGCCAACGCACACGGGGCAGGTTTGGGTGTTGGGCGGCGCCCCGAAGCGCGTACTGCAACCACAGAAGAGCTTGGTGCGCGTGAGGAGCTGGACATGCACCTCCAGGCCAATAATCAGTTCGTACCGCGTGGTCATGAGAGGGAGGGCCTTCGCAAGTGCCAGTCCGTAACTTGCTGGTACATGTAGCAGGCTGCCAGCAGCCGCTCCTCGGCAAAGGGGGGCCCTTGCAACTGCAAGCCGATGGGCAGGCCGCGCGAGAAGCCGCAAGGGAAAGCCAGGCCGGCTATTCCCGACAGATTGGCACTCACGGTGTACAAATCGACCAGATACATGGCCAGCGGATCGTTGACCTTCTCTCCCAGTTTGAAGGCGGGAGCGGTTGTGACGGGGCCGGCCACCATGTCCACCTGTGCGAAGGCCTGGTCGAAGTCCTGCCGAATCAGCCGACGTACCTTGAGCGCTTTCAAATAGTAGGCATCGTAATAGCCGGCGCTGAGTGCGTAGGTACCCAGCATGATGCGGCGTTTGACTTCGGGGCCGAAACCCTCGCTGCGGGTGCGGCGGTAGAGGCGTACCAGCGGGCTGTCCGGCTCCGCAGCGCTGGTACCGGCCGACTGGTAAAGCGCTTGCTCGGCGGCCAGTTCGGCGAGCATGGCCTGTTCATCGGTGCGATAGCCGTAGTGCACGCCGTCGTAGCGTGCCAGATTGCTGGAGGCCTCGCTGGGGGCAATGATGTAATACGCTGCCACGCCATACTTGCTGTGCGGCATGGAGACTTCTTTCACCGTGGCGCCCAGAGACTGGAATACCCGCGCCGCCTCCCTCACCGCCGCCTCCACCTCTGGTTCGAGGCCGGCAGCGTAGTGCTCTCGCACCAGGCCGATGCTCAACCCCTTGAGCGGCTGACGGACCAGTTGGTGATAGGGCGGCACGGGGCGGTCGACACTGGTGCTATCTCTGGGATCGTGGCCTGCAATCACCTCCAACAACAGGGCCGTATCTTGCGCGTCACGCGCCAGGGGGCCGACCTGGTCCAAACTGCTGGCGAATGCCACCAACCCGAAACGGCTGACGCGGCCGTACGTGGGCTTCAACCCCGTAATGCCGCACAGGGCCGCCGGCTGACGGATCGAGCCGCCCGTATCGGTGCCGATGGAAAGCGGCGCCATGTCCGCCGCCACGCAGGCCGCCGCCCCTCCGCTCGAACCGCCCGGAATCCGCTCCAAATCCCAGGGATTGCGCGTCTTCTGAAAGGCCGAGTTCTCCGTCGAACCCCCCATGGCAAACTCGTCCAGGTTGGTCCGTCCAATGAGCACGGCGTCTGCCGCCTGGAGCCGGGACACCACCGTCGCATCGTAAGGCGGCCGAAAGTTGGCGAGCATCCGCGAGCCGCAGGTAGTGAGTTCTCCCCGAGCGCACAGAATATCCTTCACCGCCACGGGCAGGCCGCCCAGCCGACCCACAGCCTGCCCCGCTCGCCGACGGCGATCGACCTCTTCCGCCTTGGCCAAAGCCCCGTCTCGATCGACTCTCAAGAACGCCCCAATCTCGCCGTCGTACCGGTCAATACGCTCCAGGTAAGCCCGCACTGCCTCCACGGAGCTGACGCGGCCTGCTTCCAACTCGGCTAGCAGGGCGGTGGCACCCAGCTCCACCAGAGACATGCTTACTCTCCTAGTACGGCGGGTACCAGGTAACACTCGCCGTCCGAGCGAGGGGCATTGGCAAGCATCTCCGCCCGGTCATAACTGGCCACGAGCACATCGTCCCGAAACACGTTCGAGAGTTCCACCGCGTGGGCCATCGGCTCCACGTCGTCGGTATTCAGCTCGGAGAGCAGTTGCACGTACTCCACGATCTGGCCAAGTTGCGCCGTCATCAGCGCCAGCTCCTCCTCGGTTAACCGCAGGCGGCCTAGCAGCGAGACTTTTTCGACTTCCTCGCGTGTCAGACTCATGGGCAAGGATCCTCGTCAACGGCTTGCAGGGAGTGGCCAGCCCAGGCAGGTGTGTAGGGAAGCCGTACGGGGCGCTAACCGCCGGACGCCCTGCCTGACTTGCCCTTGCGACCCTTGGCGGCCGGCGCGGCAGCGCCGCCCTTGACGACCGCCGCATCCGCCGGCAGGCGGAAAGGCTTGGCACGCACCAGCTTCGTGACGGCGCCGCTGCGAATGCACCGGGTGCACACACGCATCGTCTTGTTCGTGCCGTTTTGCGTCACCCGCACGCGCTGCAAATTCGGTTTGAACTGGCGGCGTGTGATCCCCGTGATCTTGGTACCAACCCCGCCCAGGTACTTGGCCCTGCCCCGGGTCGTAACATGATTTCCCACCTGGGGCCCTTTTCCGCAAATCTCGCACACCCGCGCCATGCGCCGACACTCCGCAATCCATCCATCTGCAAACAATGCAAACCGTCCAGTATACGCGGCTGGCTCCGTCGTGCAAGCCGAACATGGCCAACACAAAGCGGCAAGCGGGGTACGAGGGCCGCAGAAAGAGCCGCGCGCGGCTACCAAATGCGAGATCGAACCCCCAGCCACCCAGTCGCGTACTGCGAGGCCAAGCAAGCGCTGCCTTGCCGTTGTACCTCGTACTTCAGCCAGTGCAGCGCCGTAGGGGGCCAGGCCTTTTACACCAACCGGCCCGAGTCATACGCTGTGCCGGGGTGGCACTCGCACCGCTTGGCGAACACCACCAGGTGGTCGTCGGGAGCGTAAAAATGGGGGAGGACTGCGGCACGTTCATACCCTAACCGCGTGTAAAACCGCCGCGTCGCCGCATACCGCGGCAGAGTGGAGGTCTCGATCAGCAGCAGGCGGGCACCCTGGCGCTGCAGCTCCCGTTCCATGTGACGCACCAGCAGGGTGCCCAGCCCGCGGCCCTGCCAGGCTGGCTCGGTGATGATCCAGTACAGGTACCAGCCTCCTTCGGTCATGGCCGCCGGGGCGTAGTAGATAAACGCGCGCACCGCACCCTCCGCCTCGCATGCCAGCGCATGATGACGTGCCGGGCGGCGGCAAAAGTACTCCTCCAGCACCTCCTCCAGCGCTTGGATCTCGGACGGCCTGAACACTCCCGCCGCCCTGGCTAGCTCCAGCAAGCGCGGCGAGTCTTCTGATTCAACTTCTCTCAAGGATGCCGTGGGCGGGTGGGATTGGTTCATGAGGGGCAGGGTCAGGGTTGCTCTAGACATGCGAGGAGCCGGCGCCCGCCCTGCCTGCCGTTCGGGCGGCGAGTGGCGCTGGCGCACGTCACGGCGGAGCGTGCCTGCGCGTGCCAGCCGCTTCGGCCGGTTCGTGGTCAGGTTGCCCCAACTGCTCCTCGAGGAAGGCAAGCAAACCTGCCGCGGCGGGGGCCGTGCAAACGCTCTTCCCAGAGGGCGCCAATCTCACGAATTCGCCGCGAGAATCCACCACCAACGTACAGGTTTCTCGGCCGCTCGCGAAGCGCAGGGCATAACGCCAGACAGGGGCCCCCTGTGTTGGTGCGCGGGCCCAATCGTAGGCATGATCGTTGAGCAACAGATGCCGCACGTTCGACAGGCCGCGCGCCCGGCTGATGTCTTTCCAGCCGCTCGTGATGTAAGTTTGCCCTTCCAGCGTGAGAAGTTCCTCACGGGGGCGCGGCGGCCGCTCTGCCGGGCCTTCCCTCTCAGGCAACTCGACCAGGCAGGTGGCCCACACGCGTGGTGCAAGCACGATCAGCCGCATGTTGGCCGTGCCCCAAAGACGCAGCGGCCGCCGCTGCAAGCGGTAGTAGTACCAGCCGGCCCCCAGGGCTGCCGCCAATGCCAGTGCCAACAAGCCTGTGGCTGCAAGCTTGCCTGAGAAAACCGGGAAGGCGGGGGCAGTACGCATGCGCACCATGGTACTCACCATGGCTGCCGTGTGGCAGTGGGCCTTGACCATGTGCCTGTGTCACTCGTCGTTCAACGCATTTACCCTCCTGGCCCGGTTTCTAAAGGGGGAGCCATCTGGACGCCCGGCCTGCGTGCCGGCAAAGCGGCCCGGCCGTGCCAGCCTGTGCCACAAGAAGCCAGGGCAATAGCTGAGATGCCGGATGTGCCAGCCAGCCACTGCCACCGGCGAAACCTGGCAATGATCGGCTGCCGAAGCGTGAATGATTGCGGCCAGCCACTGCCACCGGGGAAACATGTGCGACATTACGGTACGGATGACCATTAAGGCGCCGCTACAGAGAGCAGCGGCTGCTGCCGTACGTGTACGCCGTCCTACGCGCCCCATGCCTTCCCTCAGCCGCAGGCACGCCTTCCGCCATGTTTGCCGGTAGGATTACAGACGTGAGCGGCCCACCTGCCACATCTATCGCTCAGCCTCCCGAACCGGCCCGCTTCCAGTTGCGGCGCGGCGCGGTCTTTGCTTGCCTGGCGGTGCCATGGGCAGTGGGGCTGTCATGGCTTGCGGCTCGCGCCGAGGCCGTGGCGGCGCCGCTGGTGGTCTTCCCGCTGGCGGTGGGGTTGGTACTGGCCGGCCTGCTGGGCCTGTCGCTGCGGGCATGCCGCCTGACCCATGTACGCACGGCGATGGGCGTGGCGCTGTGTGCAGGATTGCTGGCGGCCGCGGGACAGCACCTGTGGGCCTACCGCAGCGCTGTCGTGCGAGCGCAGCGAAGGCAAATCGAGGCCGAGGCAGAGGCTGCCCGCCAGATAGGCCGCCAGGGACGTGGGGCGGTAGTCGGCATCGGGGAGTTGCTCGTGGAGCCGCCTGGCAGCCTGTGGGAGTTCATGCAAGGCGAGGCACGCGTGGGCCGGCCCTTGTGGAGATGGCGGGCGCGTGGACCCTGGGCCTGGTTCTGGTGGGCAATTGACGCGCTGCTCTTGGCCGGTGCCGCCGCCTGGGGCACCCGCTGGTTTGCACGCTGGCCGTACTGTCCTCGTTGCGAGTCCTGGTATCGAACCATACGCGCTGGCCGGCTGGGGAGCGATGCCGTGGCTGAATTGGCAGCGGGTCTCGGACAGAGTGTAGCGGGGCCGCCCGATTCGGCACACGTGCAGGTAATCTCATGTGTGGGAGGCTGCGGCCCGGTGCTGCTGGTTGTTACCGGTCCGGCCGGGCGGCGTGTGTGGCGGGGATGGCTATCGCCCGCGGCGGCCGAGCACGTCATGACTCGTTTGGCGGGCCGCTGCTAGCACGGGTTGGTCTGGCACATGGCGGCGGTTCTTGCTCCGGCCGTAGCAGCGGCCTGGGGCCTGCCGGCCGACTGAGACCGACTGGCCTGATACGGCCCAACGCGGGTTCGCGTGCCAGCCGACCGGGAGCTGGGAGCGAGCTGCCAGATGCCCTGGTATCGCTGGTGCCGCTAGGGGAGGGGCGGGGCGTTTCGGGGCTGTGTGCAAGCTGCGGTTTACCGGCCGGCACGTCTGTGGCATACTTCGGCCCGTCGCACGGCGAGCCAACTTGGCCGTCGTGTACCGTGTGCCCGCGAACATCGTGCTGCAAGGATGCTGAGTATGTGGGACGAACTGGCCTGTCCGGAGGACCACGGGAGGTTTGAGCGCAGCCGCGGTTGGTTGAGCTGTGCTCAGTGCGGGAGAGGCTTCCCGGTGATCGATGCCATGCCGCACATATTCCCGGCCGATGAGCTGCCATGTTGGCGGGCAGCGCAGCAAGCGAGGTTGGATGAGTTGGCGATACGCGCGGCAGAAGGGGGGCGCGACCCGCAGGCCAACCGCCAGATGGGCCGGCGGATCGAGGAATGGCTGAGGCCGCATGTGCAGATCGTGTCCGGCACGCGGCTGGTGGAACTGGGCAGTAGCGGCAGTGCACGGCTGGAAGGGTTCCGCTGTGGGCTGCGGTACGGGGTGGATCCCCTGGCGGGCGCGCTGGCCGCACATGGCTTGCTACGGGCTGGTCCTGTGCGTTGGGTGGCCGGCAGCCCGGAATATCTGCCGCTTGCCTCCGGTGCGTTTGATGTGGTGCTGCTGTGCGGCGCGTTGGAGCAAGCTGCGGATCCGCAGCGCGTGCTCGCCGAGACGCGCCGTGTGCTGGCGCCGCATGGCGTGGTGTGGCTGGAGGTTGCCTTGCAAGATCCACAGGATGGCATTGGCCGACGTGCCACGCGCGTGCCGGCGGCAACCGGCCAGTTGTGGGCATTCACCATGGACGCGGTCCAGCAGCTCTTCGCCGAGTCCGGTCTGGCAGCCGTACAGCGAATGGTAACCCCCTTGCATCACACAGCGGGAACAACGGAGACGCACGGCGAGGCAGCCGGCACTGCGATTCAGGTCTCGCGCAGACTGTGCCGGCTGCTGCTGCGCTCAAGCGCTGCCGCAGCCCGTGCCGCTGCCGCCTGAGCAGGGACAAGCTTCTGGCCAAGCGGTACGCAAAGCGCTTCGCCGCCCCGCACTTTGCGCCCCAACACGGCCCTTACCGGTGGAGGGCTTGCCAGCGAAAGGTGCCTGCGCTGCTGGAGCTGCTAGTGGGCGAGGGATTGTCGCGGCCTGCCTCAGCCCCTCGAGCAGTTCGCAACAGCAGCGGCCAGGGATGCCCCTTGGCCTTCGGCAGCCTTGTAACGGGAGTCGAAAGCATAGCGTGGCAGTGGCGCCGCTCCCGCCGCACCATAAGAATGCAGAACGGCGTGCCGCCGTGCCGCCCCGCCGCCCCGTTCAGGCCGCGCTACCGCTTCCACCGCCAGCCGTTGCGCAGCCCGTCGTTGACCACGCAGCCTTCTGGCCAGCGGCCCTGGTACAGGTCTACCAGAGACTGAGCGGCCATCACACTCATGGCGAGTTGAGAGTCGTGGTCCAGTCCGCCCACATGGGGCGAAAGGAGGACGTTATCAAGTTGGGCCAACGGACTGTCAGCAGGCAGAGGTTCCACCTCGAACACGTCCAGTCCCGCCGCGAACAGATGCCCGCTTTGCAGGGCCTCGACCAGCGCCTGTTCGTCTACCAGGCCGCCACGTGCGGTGTTAATCAGCACGGCCCCCTTTTTCATGCGTGCGAGGGTCTGGCGGTTGATCAGATGCCGCGTCTGAGGGGTGCAAGGAGTGTGGAGGCTGACGATATCGGCTTCGGCCAGCAGATCGTCGAAGGAACAGAGGCGGACGCCGTGGGCCTGGGCAAAGGCTTGATCTGGCTGGACATCGTGCGCGATGACGCGCAGCCCCAACCCTTGGGCCCTGGGAACCACGGCCTTGCCGATGCGGCCCAGTCCGACCAGCCCTAGCGTGCGGCCGGCCAGGCGAGGAAGAACCTTGCGTGTCCAGATGCCGCTGCGGGCCTCCCGATCGCGAGCGGGGAACCCACGGTACACACCCAGCAGCAGGGCCAGAGTGGTTTCTGCCACCGATGGTTCGTTGGCGCCTGGTGTGATCGTCACCACAACGCCCCGCTGCGTGGCCGCCGCCATGTCTATGGCGTCGTAGCCGACCCCCATGCGGGCGATGGCCCTCAATTGAGAGCCGGCGAGCACCTCGCCCGTGTAGCGTTCGCTCCCTGCCAAGACGGCATCAATCCCCTGTAGCTCCGCCAGCAGCTTTTCGCTCTCCGGGTGCGATTCAGAGAGCGTAGTCCTGGGCCAGACGACTTCAAAGCCAGCGCCTTCGAGAACGTCCTTGTAGGGGCCGGCGGCATTTCGCAAGAGATAAGGTGTTACCAGAACTCGCGCCATCACAGGACTTAAGTACGCATGGGCCGGGCGCTCGCCCATGGCCGCACGCGCGCCACGGAGGCCCGAGCATTGGCACGAGTCTATGACCCAGCCCAACGGCAGGCAAGGCTCAGCAATGTGCCTGTACCCGAGCCAGGCGTGCGTCCGTGGCCATCAAGAGGCTGCAAGCTGGCTGCCCGGCCGCTGCGGCTGCTCGCGGGCCCTTTGCCCGTGACTTGAGGGCTGACCTGGCAGCCAGCAAAGTTTACCCAATGCGCCTGGAAGGCACTCGAACCAGGGTCCTGCCATCCTTCGCCCGCTCGCCATTCCACTTGCCCTGTGCAGTTAACCGATTCTTTGCAATGGACAAACAACGTGCATGAGCACCATCGGAGCAGAGACGCAAACGGATGAACCGCGACGAAGCGCAAGGCACCTGGGTCTTCCTGGTCGTGCTCTCCACGCTGTTTGTGGTTAGTGTTGCCTCGCCGAATCGTTGGCAGCGGCTGCTCAAGCCGCAAGCACGTGGGCCTCGGTTGGTCATGCCGCTGCACGAGCGGCCAGTGCCGAAGCCACAGGTTGCTCAGCGGCGGGCCCATGCAGCGTCTGGCGCGCAACAGGCGGGGGTGCGTGTTTCGTCGGCAACCTCGGCCGGGACGGCCATGCCGACCGCAGAGGGACCTCAGCCGCTGACGAACGTACCGTCTCGGCAGGAAGGGGTATCTGGCGCGTTGGGGCAAGCTGCGGAGCATGAGCCGCCCGCCGCCTCCCATGTGGCGCGCTCTGTTGTTGCAGAGCCGAAGACTTCGCTCTATGCCGATTCCAGCCCCAACTCGCCTGCCTTGGCCTTGGGCGGTGGTGGTGAGAATCCGCTTGAACCGGGCGAGGTTGCCCCGCCTTGCGGGTCGGAGGCGGTCGTGCCCGTAACGGCGGCGTGGACTCAGGCTGAGTTGTCCTTGCCCGAATGCGGCTCAGCGTGGCTTGTGCCGCCACCGACGTTCTGCCAAACGCCCTCTGTGCCGTCGAGAGGGCCGTCGGCACCGCCGGCCTCATTAGAGCGAGAGGTACCGGGCATTGGGGACGTGTACCTTTGCCCTCAGCCGCCCGAGCCGGCCCCGCTGTGCCGCTTCCGACCGGTCGATGAGCCGGCGGGCGGCTGGGTGGCGATGGTACCTTCTCCCCCTGTGGCGAATGCCGCGGAGGCACCCACGACGCAGCCTGCCGCAGCGATGCCCCAGGCAACAGCGGAGGAGCAGGTCGGCGAGTCGAGGGCGCAGCCGGCGTTGCCGACAGAGGAGGTCAGGGCTGCACGCGGCCCCTGGCGGCTGCCCGACTCGCTGGCGGCCAGCCTGGATTCGCTGGCGAGAGACGGCGCGTATTCTGAATGGGCCCGCCTGGTGCAAGCATGCGTCCGGGAGCTGGCGGCGGCAGCCGATGCCCATCCGGCACGGGCCATTGCGCTGCTGGCAGATCTGGCCGAATTGCTCGACGAGCGGCATCCGGTGCTTGTGGGAGCCGAGGCCGAGGCCGCGAGGGGCGCCCCGGACGCCATGGCGGTGTTGCACCTTGCGGCGGCCATGCGGCGGCTGTTAGCAGCCTGGGAACTTGTGGCGCCGCTGCCGGATTCGGCCGCCGGCCTGGCCTCGCGGCACGCGGATCGAACAAAACTGGCAGACAGCCTGGCCGCCCAGCAGGAACTCGAGCGCTGGCGTGTGGCGCGCGACCGCTGGGCCGATGCCATTCTGGCCTACGAAGAGCAGCGGCTGCCCAGCCTGGCTCGAGCCTTGGTCAGCGAAACCGTGGCCCTTGCCGGAGAGGCCTGGCCAGGCCGAGAGCGGCTCGACAGCCATGTGAGCACGTACTACAGGGGCCCAAATCTGCGCCTGGCTGTCCACGCTCGACTGCTGGATCGCTTCGTCCCCCCACAGCCGACCATCGAGCTGCCCGTGAATGAGCGCGTGCTGGGCCTTCCTACCCGTGGCTGGAGTACCACCAACACGCAGGTGCGCGTCCGCCTCGTTCCCGATCCTCACTGCGTGCGGCTGCATCTCGTGGCAGAGGGGGTCGTGGCCGCACGCACCAGTTCGTCGGCCGGGCTGGCAACCCTGTTCAACGCCAGCCAGTCTCCCTTTGTGGCGCGCAAAGAGATCGCCGTGACCGCACAGGGACTGATGCTCGCGCCCGCCAGCGCCCAGGCAGATAGCGCGATGCGTCTACGCGGGGTGCAGACCGACTTCGACGGCGTTCCCATTCTGGACAGGCTGATCCAGGGCATCGTCCGCTCTCGGCATGAGCAGAGTCGGGCGCGGTTGCGCAGCGAGGCACGGCGCAAGGTAGTGGCCCGCGTAAGTCAACAGCTCGATGCCACGGCTGGAGAACGCATCGAGGCCCTGGCGTCGCGCATCGAGGGCCGCCTGCTGGAGCCGCTGGCCGCGCTGGAGTTGCGGCCGGAGGTGGTGGAGCTGCGCACCACCGCCGAGCGAGCCACCGTGCGCGCGAGGTTGGCCGGCCCCTTGCAGCTCGCCGCGCACACGCCACGGCCGCTGGCCCCCTCTCATAGCCTTGCCAGCTTGCAGCTCCACGAATCGCTGCTGAACAATCTGGTGGAGCGTCTGGAGCTGAACGGCCTTAGCTGCACGGTGCCAGAACTGCAAGCACGTATTTGCGAGCGATTCCAGCTTCCCGCCCAGGCCCTGTCAACCAACTACAGCGACGATTTACGCGTCACCTTCGCACCCCAGGATGCCGTCTATCTGCGATTCGACCAGGAGAAGGTGGCATTGCAGCTCAACCTGGCCGAGATTCGCACGCCCGCCAAGAGCTGGCGAGACATTTCTGCCAAGGTTTTCTTTCGGCCCCAGTGCAACGGCCTGCACGCCCAACTGGTGCGAGACGGAGCCATACAGCTCACGGGCCCTCGCCTCAGCGGCCGCATGCTGATCGCACTGCGCGGCGTGTTCGTCAAGATCTTTCCCGCCGACCAGCCGGTGGAACTCATGCCCGAGCGGCTCCTGCAAGACCCGCGGCTGGCCGGGCTGGAAGTGACACAGCTTGTGTTTCAAGACGGCTGGCTCGGCCTGGCGCTGGCCCCTGCCCCACCCCCCGCCAGCGCCCGGTGGTACTGGCGCCGCCGCTATGTACGCTAAAGCACCTGATGAGCAGGCCCGGCAGCCAGCAGCCCCGCCGGCAGTCAGCAGCCCGGCTGGGCGCCACGCCTCATGACGCACCTTTGTAGCCTCGATGCCGGCCAGATCTCCCGGCAGCCTCAGGCTGCCGTGGGCCGCGCGAAGCGCTCTTTGCACTTCGATGGATAGCTCCCCATGGCGCCACAGCTTGCCAGCACGCCGAAGTGAGCGCCGGGCGATGACAACACTTCGCCCCGCAGCCGCCGGCGCAGGACGCTTGCGGGCGTCCTCTCTGGCTCACGCCGCACGCTGGACGGGATAGGCAAAGCCCGTGGACGCATCGTTCCACCGCCGCAACACCACGGCAGCCAGGTGCCCTCCGAAGGCTACGGAGAGCTTCAAGGCGTGCTGGCAACGCACCTCGCGCCCCACCAGCGGGATGCAGTCGAGATCGCAGCGCGGGTCAGGATCCGTAAGGTTCGCCGTGGGAGGCACGTAGCCGTCTCTCAGCGCCAGCACCGTGATCGCCAGCTCGACGCTGCCGGCTGCATTCACCAGGTGGCCGAGCATCGACTTGGTGGAACTGACGCAGATGCGGTCGGCGGCTGCCCCCAGTGCCCGGCGGATGCCGCGCACCTCCATGGGATCGTTCTGCTGTGTGCCCGTGCCGTGGGCATTGATATAGTCCAAACCCTCGGGCGGCAGGTGTGCACGCTGGAGCACGCCAATGATCAGCCGGCGGAGAGCTTCGCTCTCGAGATCCAGGTCCGTGACGTGGTGGGCTTCGGCCAGCATTTTCCCTGCCAGGATCTCTGCGTAGATTCGTGCCCCGCGCTGCAGAGCATGGTCCAGTCTCTCCAGCACGAACATTGCCGCGCCTTCACCCATCACAAATCCGTTGCGCCTGCTGTCGAAGGGCCGGCACGCCTGCGCCGGATCTTCGTGCCATGCCAGCACACGCATAGCATGAAAGCCCGCAGCAAACAGGGGATGGATGGCCTCGGCACTGCCTGCCAGCACGGCGTCGCAGCGCCCGTCCTGTATGGCGCGCATCCCCGCCAGCACCTCGATCAGGCCGCTGGCGCACGCCGTGGAGTGGCATAGCCTCGGTCCCAACAGTCCGAAACGCCTGCCCACGTAGTGGCAGGCACTGTTGGGCAGCCACTGATGGTACCAGGGAACGGCATCATTGCTCCGCGGCGGAAGGCCGCATTTCTCCTCCAGGCCGGCCGTGTCTCCCATGTGCCCAGCGACCGCACAGCCAAAACGGGTATAATCCACGCCGCTCCAGCCAATCCGGCTATCTGCCATCGCCTCTGCTGCCGCGCGCAAGGCAAGTGCCACAACCTTGAGCTGCCCTGGCTGCTCGGGTTCTAGCTCCACTGTGGCTCCAAGCATCATGCCGTCTGGAATGCCGCGCAGCCGGCGCAGCACCCGCACGCCGCTCTGGCCGCGCTGCACAGCGCGCCACACCGATTCGCGGTCTGAGCCCACCGAGGCAACCAGACCAATCCCAGTGATAGCAACAGGGAGGCGTGATGGGCGCGGCGCGCTACTCACGGGTACACCTTTTGGTTGCGGCAGCGGGCCGCTCGCCCACTTAGGCGTGCCCCTGGCCGCGACATGGGAGCAAGAGGTTACTGAAATCCCCCTGCGGCGGAAAGACAGACTTGGTCGGCGCAATGGGCTGCACACGCGGCTCTGCCGAGAGGGACGCCGCAGCCCGGCCAAACGCGGCGTCCCTCAGCGAGGCGTGGTGCGCGGCCGCCCGCGGCTACGCGGCAAAGGCACACCGTCGGCACCATCCGTGGGGGGAGGCATTTAGGGCAGGTCCCACCCGTGCGGCAGGCTTCTCCCTAGAAAGGGCTGGCCCCTAAGGCAGCCGCGGCCGGCATCGGTGGCATCGCCGCCAGGCTCGCTTGCCGGCCAGTGCCGCGCACCACCCCACGCCCTGCGATCTTGCCAGGATGCCCCAGCATCGCCTCCTTCAAGGGGGACAGTGCCCCAGAATGACGCAGCACCGCCCAAGCCGTAAGGGTCAGGTAGGTCGCCGAGATGGCCGCGGCCGCCCGCCCCACCCCACGGTAGCCCCACACCCGGCCCCCAGGGCCCTCCGGGAAATGCCGGGGCACTGGGCCGGCGGCGCACTCGGCCGCCTGGCAGCCGGTAGACGATCGGTAGCGGCCCGCCCGTACGGACGTCCACCACCACCAGCCGCAGCACGCCGCAGCGAGCCGCCTCTGCCAACCCTCGTGCATAGTCGGCCTCACAGCGGATGCGCCGGCCGTTGATCCGCACAATCACGTCGCCAGGCTCAAGCCCCAGGCGAGCGGCCAGGGTGCAGGGCGGCACGCACTCGACCACCAACCCAAGGCCCCACTCGACATGGCCGCTTAGCCCCAAGTCCAGCGGGCACGGGCAGCCGAACGCGCCTGCCTGGGCAAGTGCCGGCTCGGCTTCCGCTGGCCAGTCATGCTCTGCCTCGGCGTTGCTTGCCGTGAGCGGTAGCAGGCCCAGCAGCACAAGCGGGGTGATGCGCAGAAGCTGGCGGATTCTTCCAGACTCGTTCATATGCATGTCTCCTTCGCTCCGGAAATCGTGGGGCGAATCCCTTCACGCAACCGGCCGGCTCCGCCCGCAACGGGGGATGTGCGTCGTCCCTATCTCTGCTAGCGGAGGCCGGCCGCACGAGGGGCCACCTCTCCGCAAGAAATGAGGGGACGCACACCCGGGAACCTCGGCCAGACCAGGCACACATGCCGTACCGGCAGGGACCTTGGCATGCACGCGGTACCTGAGGCCGCGCCCGGCATGCCCCCGGGTGTAGCGGCCAGCCCCACGACCAGCAGTCGGCAGATTCCCCGCACCCGGCAGCCCCCGCGTGTAGCAGCCATGCAGCCTAGCTGGCGGGCATGTGTAGCCGGCGCTGGTTCGGCGCAGCCCCGAACCCCCGCATTACGGGGGGGGCAGTTGCCTGTCGGGGCCGGCGAACGCTGCCCACGCGATTCAGTGAAGGGCTGGTCTGGACACCGTCTACCACGCACCTGAGAATGGCGTTTATGGTTGACGGAGACTTCAGCGTCGAAAGCCTGGCGGCCTATTTGCACCTTCGGCCCGAACAGGTGCAGCGGCTAGCAGACCGGGGCAGGCTGCCTGGCCGCCGTGTGGGCGGGCAGTGGCGCTTCTCGCCGGCCGAGATTCATCGCTGGCTGGAGGATCGCATTGGCCTGTCCGAGGAGGCAGAGCTGGCCCGCGTGGAAGAGGCCATGCAGCCCACGCGGGCGGAGCTGGAGCCTGCCCTCACGGCGAGCGAGCTGCTGCTGCCGGAGGCCATACAAATCCCACTGGCGGCCAAGACGCGCAATTCGGTGATCCATGAGATGTGCCAGGTTGCGGCGCGGACGGGCTTGTTGTGGGATGCGGAGGCCATGGCGGCGGCGGTGCTGGCACGAGAAGAGATGCACCCTACGGCACTGGACGTGGGCGTGGCTTTGCTGCACCCTCGGCGGCCGATGCCGCACCTGCTGGCGCAGGCGATGTTGGCTCTGGGGAGGTGTGAGCGCGGGGTGCCGTTTGGCGGCAGCCGTGGCGTGTTGACGGACGTGTTTTTCTTGATCCTTTCGACAGACGATCGGGGGCACCTGCGGATCCTGGCACGTCTCAGCCGGATGCTTTCGCAGCCGGAGTTTCTTGAGGAGCTGCGAGCGGCGGTGGATGCCGAGGCGGCCCTGGCGGCGGTGCGTGCGGCTGAGGCTCGCCTGCCAACATGAAAGCTGCTGCCCAACCAGATGCAAAGCTGCCCTCTGCAACGCGGAGGGAGGCCAGCCGTCCCAGTTATCTGCGGCTCTTTGTAGCGTTTGCCCGCTACAGCCTGCAGCGAGAAATGGCATTTCGCGCCAATTTCTTGCTCGATTGCGCGGCCTCGCTCTCCTGGGTGCTGATGAATCTGGGTTTCTACATCCTGATCTTCAACAACACCAGCGAGATTGGCTGGCAAACCGGTTGGAGCAAGTATCCGTTCTTCGTGTTTCTGTCCACCACGCTGTTTGTCAACAGCCTGGTGCAGGCGTTCTTCATGCCCAACGCTGATGAACTGGGCGAACTCATCCGCACGGGCAACCTGGACTTTGCCCTGCTCAAGCCGATTGACACGCAGTTCTTGCTGTCGCTACGGCGGATCGAGTGGTCTTCTCTGGCGAACTTCGTGTTCGCGCTGGGGCTTTTGGGTTACTCGCTGGTCCACTTACCCACACGGCCGGGGCTGGTCGCGATGGTGCTGTATCCGCTCTATGTGCTCTGCGGCGTGGGCATCTTGTACAGCCTGATGATCGTGCTGGCGAGCATGAGCGTTTGGCTCGGCCGCAATCAGAGCCTGTACGACTTCTGGTTCTACCTGACGACCTTTTCCCGATATCCCATGGAGATTTACACCGGCCGCTACGGAACGCCGTTGCGGCAGCTCTTTACGTTCGTGGTTCCGGTGCTGGTCGTGGTCAATGTGCCTGCCCGGCTGCTCGCCTGGCCGCTGGAAGCCCAATACTGGCCGCTGGCGCTCTTTACGCTGGCGGCGACGCTGGCCTGCCTGGCGAGTTCCCGGTGGTTCTTCCACCGGGCGCTGGCGGCATACCGCAGCGCGAGCAGTTGAGGCGTTACGGAGACAACTGCCACGCTTCGACGCGATCTCCAAGAGAAACTAGCAGCACGGAGCGGCCGTCCAGGCTCGCGACGGCCAGGCCACTCGGTGCCGCTCCGAGCGCAAAATGGTCGATCAGCTCGCCCTGCTGCGACAGGATGTGGATGGTGCCGTCGGCGCCCGCAAACACCCACTGGGCGGTTGCGTCTCCCAGCAGGTTTCCCGCTGTGACGGGTTCGAGCGCCGCGTTGCGGTGGACTCCCAAGGGGAGCGTGTAGCTCCACAGCTCTTGCCCGCGCAGATTGAAGCCGACGGCCGTGTCGTCCCCCGCGCGGGTCACGGCAAGTCCGCACAGGTCAGGCTCGCCGTCGTCATCGAGGTCGCGGGCCACGACGAGCCGGAAGAAACGTCCCGGGACCTCGATTGCCCGGCCTGCTTGGCCCTGGGCCGTGATGGGCACGGGGGTACCAAGCTGGTTAGCGCAAAGGATCGCCCTGGGCGCCCCGCTCTGCGTACCGATAACGGCCATGTTGAACACGTTCTCCAGAGAACGCACGCTCCAGCGGCGGCGGCCCGAGAGATCGACGCACTGCACGCCCACCACGCCGTAGTAGGCCACCAGCAATTCGGGTTCGCCATCGGCATCGAGATCGTCAAACTGCACATCCGAGATGCCATCGTGCGTTCCCTCCGCAGGAAAGGTGAGCACGCGCTGCCACGCCTCGTCGAAGAGGTGGAGCCGCTGCTGGCTTGGTGCGCAGGCGACGTACCAGCGGCGTCCCTGCGCATCGGCAGCCGTGCGGAAGTAGCTTACGATCGGCTCCTCCGGACCGGGCGGGAGAGACAGGCTGTGCCGAGAGAGAACTTGCCCTTGCGGACCGAGTTCGGCCACGGCATCCCAACCAGACGCCACGAACACGCGGTGGCCCTCGCTCTGCGGGACCAGCAGAAAATTGCCCGGCCGTGGCACATCGAGCGTGGACCAGAGACGTTGGGCATGGAGGGTTTCCGGCTCGCTGGCGGGCTTGATTTCACCCAGCGGGATCTCACCGGCCGCAGCCGCCTGCTGGGAGCGCGCCACCGACTTCTCATACTCGGCCTGGCGATGCTGGTACTCTGCCAGCACCTCCTCATGCACACTTTCTCCCGCCAGCAGCTTCTCCAGGCGGCGTGTCAGCACTCTGTCCAGCGCTGGGTTCAACCCCACTTCGCTCACTTGCACGATTCCCTGAGCATCGATCACAAACAAGGCGGGAATCGCCTCGACGCCGAAAACATCGCGCGCTGCCAGCCGGGGATCGCGAGCAATCGGCAGCTTCGCGCCCGCGTCGCGGCAGTACTGCTCGAGCTGGCTGTCCGGCACGCTGGCCGGATCGATGCTCACGCTTAGAAACTGCACCTGTTCGGCGGGCTGAGCGGCACGGACCCGCTCCAGCAAGCCCATCACGTCCCGGCAGGGGAGGCAGTCGGTCGCCCAGAAGTCCAGCACGAGAATGCGGCCGGCACAGTTCTCCCGCGTGTACTGCTTCCCGTCGAGACCGACAAACGTAAAGTCGGGCACCGCCTGCCCCAGCAATTTGGAGGGAGGTACGGGCGGAGGAGCGAGACTGGCCAGGTCGAACTCGCTAACAAGCCTGGCCTCCTGAGGCGGCTGATAGGCGAAGGCCGCCTCGTCCAGCGGAGCGTTCAGTCGTGCTCCCTTGAACTCGACCGCCAGCACCAGCCCCTCTACCTTCGGCCGGCCGCCTGCTTCCAGGGCCTTGCGATACTCGCGCACGGGAAACGCGATCTTGCGGAGCACAAAGTGTTGCTGGTCGATCCAGAGGCTCAACTCGCCGTCCGGCCGCCTCAGCAACACGCGATAGCAGCTTGCCCCCTCCACCGTTTGGAAACCTCGCAACTCGGGCGGTTCTGCGCCTTCCAGAATCTGCTCCAGCACGTCGTCATCCAGCAGCAGGGCCAGTTGGATGGCTGGCCCCACAATGCCCCCGCGCAGCACCTCGCCCAACACGGGCCGCTCGTAGAGATCCGCCAGCTCGATTGCGGCTGGCGCATCCGCCTTGAGCACCTGATGCGGCAGATCGCCAATCGTCGCCCAGAGCTGCTGCCCGTTGCACACCACTGTAGCCTGATAGACATGCAGCCGCAGCTTGTTGGGGCGCACGAAGGCCACACTGAAATCGACCTGGTCGTGTACCCGCTCCTTGCCCTGACGGAATTGATGGATCAGCCGGCCATTGTCGGCATAACTCTTGGCCTGCCGATAGGCCTGCTGCATACGTTGCAGCACCTCCATGGCTGTAAGCGACGGCGCGGCGGGAGCGCCGCTCTCTGAACGGCCGCAACCGGCCACGCACGCCGCCATGATCCAAACGGCGCACCACCACCCACTGCAGTCCACCCCCGCTCGCCTTGTGTGCTTGCAATCCTTCATGCCGGCTTTTCTCCCGCCTGGAGCCTGTCGGCCCCTGGTTCTTCCTTCCGTGGCACGCCCCACGCCCACATTATTCGCGCCGCCTCGGACGGCGTAAAGTTCGACTTGACCCCTCTCGGCCGCCAAGCCGCCAGCATGGCATATGCCACACGGCCGCGATCGCTCCGGCCCGCCCTGCCGCACCTGTACGCACCAGGCAGATGACGCCTCGTACCATATGGCAGTCGCCGCGAGCCCTTGCCGGCCACGTGAGCAAGATGGGAAAGACGGACGGCCAAGAGACGACGGACGTCGCCGCCGCACCCCGCCGCCCCACGGGGCAGCACATCGCCGCCACCACGCGTCGTCGTGACCAGCTTGGCGGCAAGTGTGCCTATGAAGGAGGGTCCACGAACGGCGGTCACGCATGGCCAGAAAATGAAGATAGGTGGCGGGGGGGGACCGAGGATCGGAAACCGCCCAAGCGCCGTCTGGCCATGCTCCCCAGCCGCTGATGCTGCTTGGGCCAGACGTGTGGACCGCCTTGTGGCCTGCGGGCTGCCGCAACGAGATACGCAGTGGAGTTCATGGCTGCCGGCCAGCCGACATGGTAAAAGTCGATCCAGCAGGCTGGCCTGAGACGTGCGCGTGCCCGCACGCCAGGCGCGGCGTATGGTGTATGGGCAAACAGCGGGCGAACCGGCTTCCTTTAGCATAAGGAGCGAGAAGTGATCGACGGCACCGTGCTGGTGACGGGTGCGGCCGGGTTCATCGGCAGCCACCTGGTCGAGCTGCTGCTGGAAGAAACGAACTGCCGGCTGGTATGCCTGGACGATTTCAATCCCAGCTACGATGTTGCCCGCAAGCGGGCCAACGTGGCCGGCTTTGTAGCGCATCCGCGCGTCAGGCTGATCGAGCATAGCTTTTGCGACGCAGCATTCATGCAGCGACTGGTTGCGGAGGAGGCCATCAGGTACGTGGCCCATTTGGGGGGCCATGCCGGCGTGCGAGCAAGTCTGGCCGATCCGTGGCGGTACGAGCAGGTGAATGTGGGCGGGACGCTGGCGCTGCTGGAGGCGGTGCGCGGTCGGCCGCTGGAGCGGTTTCTGCTGGCCTCTTCGTCGACCGTGTACGGATGGGGGGCGCCGGTACCGTTTTTGGAAGACGGTCCGCTGGGCGTGCCGCTATCTCCGTACGGCGTTTCCAAGCGGGCGGCGGAGCTGCTCTGCCTGATGTACTGGCGCGTGCATGGCGTACCGGCCGTGTGCGCGCGGTTGTTCAGCGTGTATGGGCCCCGGCTGCGTCCCGACCTGGCCTTGGCCGTGTTCACGCGTGCCATCGAGCGCGGGCAGCCCATCCCCCTGTACGGAGACGGCAGCGTGCAACGCGATTTCACACACGTCAGCGATGTGTGCCGGGGTCTGTTGGCTGCGTTGGCATGTGAGGCGGCTGTGGGAGAAGCCGTGAATCTGGGCCACGCAGAGCCCATCGCCATCCGCGAGGTGATCGAGCTGGTGGCTCAGGCACTCGGCAAGGCGGCCCAGATCGAGCTGCGGCCTGGTTCGCCCGCGGACTTGCCGGCCACGTGTGCCGACTTAAGCAAGGCCCAGCGACTGCTCAACTATCGACCGCAGATCGGTTTTGCAGAGGGAGTGCGTGCCTACGTGGACTGGTACCGTGATACGGCGGCGACGTGACGGGGCGGGCACGCCCGGCTCCCAAGCGGGCTGATTTGAGCCGCGGCACGCCGCCGCGTATGATAGGGCCGCCGGCCGGACTGCCGCAGGACGCAGGCGGCAGGGTCCACTCTCGGCAGGCCGCTCGGCAGCGCATCCTCAGCAGCGCACTGTGGAAACGCCGACCATGCCACGGCCTCATCACTGGCAGATCCACCTCCGCTACGTTCGCTATCTGCTCTGGGAATTCCGCTGGCCGCTGGTCGTGTTCACGTCCATGGTTCTGCTCGGGGGCATGATGCTGCGATTCCTTGCGGTCGAGAAGCCCAGCTTTCCCGCCGCTTGCCATGCCGCGTTCTTGTTGATCTTCATGGAAACGCCCAACGAAGTGCAGTTTCCTGATGACGCACACTGGTACTTGCAGCCGCTGTTCTTCTTGCTGCCGCTGGTCGGCTTGGGAGCGGTGGCAGATTCCGTCGTGCGGCTGGCATATCTCGTATTCACGCAGAAAAGCAAACTCCAGGAGTGGCATCGCATGGTAGCCTCATTGCACCGAGACCACGTGGTGGTGGTTGGCGTCGGCAAGGTGGGGTATCGCATTATACGCGGGCTGCTCGACCTGCGCGAGGCGGTCGTAGCAGTCGAAAAACAGGGGGAGACGCCTTTCCTCGACGAAGTGACCGACCTGGGCGTGCCTGTGATCCATGGCGATGGACGCAACGCGAAGGTCCTCGAGCAGGCCGGCGTCAAGGCCGCCCGAGCGTTCATCGCCGCCACCAGCGATGACCTGACCAACCTCGACTCCGCCCTCACAGCGCGCGACCTGAACCCCAAACTCAAGGTCGTGCTGCGGCTGTTCGATGACACCCTGGCCAGCAAGTTCGGCGGGGCGTTTTCCATGCCCGCCATCTCCACAGCGCGCGTTGCCGCGCCGGCATTCATTGCCGCAGCCACCGGGCGGAAGGTGTATCAGGGCTTTGAGCTAGCGGGGCGGCCGGTCCACATGGTCGACATGACCATCTGCCCCAGCGGCGGATTGGTGGGCAAGCGGGTGGGCCAGATTCAGGCCGACGCCCTGGTGAACATCGTGATGCATAGCGGTGCCCAAGGCGTGAACGTCAACCCGAGCCACGACGTGGTGTTGCAGGGGCACGACACCATTCTGGTGATTGCACCGTTGGAGCGGCTGCTTGAACTAGAAGCTGCCAACGCGCCGGTTGCGGGCCTGGTGCGGTAAAGGCGGCGTGGCAGCGGCTTCCTCCCATCGCCACGGCCGCCGGCGGCCGAAGCGGCTGGACCTGCGGAATCTGTTCGGTCGCACCCAGAGGGCTTGCGGCTCAGGGGCGCAAGGCCTCGTCGAGCACCTCTTCGTTCACGTAGATGGGCAGCGGGGGATCGCAGGTCACGGCCACGGCGATGGCGTCTGACGGGCGTGCGTCGACCTCGACCAGCTCGCCGTCTCGCTTGAGGCGCAGTCGGGCATAATAGGTGCCTTCTTTCAGTTCGCTGATAAGCACGCTCTGCAACTCCGCGCCCAGGTTATCCGCCACGCTCACGATCAGGTCGTGGGTCAGGGGGCGAGGCGAGGTCAGGCGTTTTACGCGCCGGTCGATGCTGGTGGCCTCGAAAATGCCGATCACGATCGGAAAGCTGCGGGAGCCCTCCGCCTCCCGCAAGTAGATGCACTGATGTTCGGAGCTTTCGTTGATGACGATCCGAGACAACTTCATCTGCACGGGCATAGATCGCACCCAGGGGGCCAAATGGGCTACGCTCTTATTATAAAGCCGTGGCCGTGGCGCCTGCCAGAAGCCGCTGCCGGCGAGTGCTGCGAGGCAGCAGCCATGGCAAGGCAGGCCGCCTAGCAGGTGCTTACGGGCCATGCCACTGCCGGGTGAGCGTCAGAAAGACACCGAACCGAAGGGTGACAGCTCGGGCAGTGCGCGAGCCTGCGGCCCATGCCGCCTGTAAGGCGGCCCGCCCCTGTGTATGCCCTGGGCTAAGCTAGACTTCATCGTACATGCGTGGAGGGCAGCGGGGCCCAGGTCCCGTGGCCAGCTCACCAGCTTTCCGCTTCCGCCCAAACCGTACAGTCCGCAGCCCCTGCGCCACCAGCATGATCCACGTGTGCCAGCTTACAAAGGAGTACGCCGACCTGCGGCGCGGCAAGCTGGTGGCCCTGGACGGCGTAAACCTGGACGCGTACGCCGGAGAGATTCTGGGTCTTCTGGGGCCCAACGGGGCGGGCAAGACCACCGCCCTGCGGATCCTTTCGACCGTCCTCCGCCCCACGCGCGGAACTGCCAGCATCAACGGTTACGACGTGGTCACACAGGCTGCGCAGGTCCGCTACCAGATCGGGTTCATGTCGGCCAACACGGGCGTTTACGACCGGATGACGGCCTGGGAGATGGTCGAGTACTTCGGCCGGCTGTACGGCCTGGAGGCCGAGGAGCTGCGCCAGCGGATGGAGGAACTCTTTGCCCGTTTGCAGATGCAAGAGATCCGCGATCTGCTGGGCGCCAAGATGTCTACCGGCATGCGGCAGAAAGTATCCATTGCACGGGCGATCGTGCATGATCCGCCGGTGCTGATTTTCGACGAGGCGACCAGCGGGTTGGACGTGCTGGTAGCGCGGGCTTTGCTGCGTACGGTGGCGGAGCTGCGCGATTGTGGCAAGTGTATTGTGTTTTCCACGCACATCATGCGCGAGGCGGAGAAGCTGTGCGACCGAGTGGCCATCATGCACCGCGGCCGGATTCTGGCTCAGGGCACGATCGAGGAACTGCGGGACGTGTACCATGAGCGGGATCTGGAGGAACTGTTCTTCCGGTTGATCTCGGCTCATGATGCGGGCGAGACGCGGCAAGCGGATGCCGAGCATACCGCCAGGGCTCTGGCAGGAGCGGGGCCATGAGCTGGTCGAACGTACGCCTGATTTTCTGCCGGGAGGTGCGGGATCAGCTTCGCGACAGGCGGACGCTGTTCATGATCGCCGTGCTGCCGCTGCTGCTGTATCCGCTGTTGGGCATGAGCCTGTTGCAGTTGCTGCAATTCGTGCGCCAGCGGCCGACGCGGGTACTGATTCTGGGCGCGGAGGAACTTCCCGACGAACCGCCGCTCATCGAGAACGGCCGCTTTGCCCGCGATCTGTTCGCCGGCGATCCAGCGGAGCGGACGGCGGCCAGCCAGCTCTTGCGTGTGGAACTGGCATCCGCCCCAAGCGTGCCGACCGCCGTGCAGGCGCAACGCGCACTGGCAGAAGGAACGGCGCACGTGGTCGTCTGCTTTCCGCCGGGCTTCGGTAAACGGCTGGCGGCCATGCGCGAACGCCTGGCAGCTTCTTGCCCCGTCGAGGAGCCGAGCCGGCGGGAGCCAGCTCTTCCCCAGCAGGCTGCTGCCGCTGGGCGCGCTCCTTCTTCGCAGAGCCGCTCGGCCCGGGACGGCGCGGAAACACCCCAGCCGTCTGCCGTCTCCCGGGCGCGGATCGCAGGCGATGCCGCTGCCCCCCCGGAAGAACGCGCCTCCGCGGACGCCGCTGCTGTCGGCACGAACACCGCACACCGCGCTAGCCCTGCACAGGCCGCTGCCCCAAGCTCCGCTGCCACGCTGCCAGAGGCGGGGGAGCTGCCGCGCTTTGAAATCTACTACAACACGGCGGATGACAAGTCGACGCTCACCTACGAGGTCCGGCTTGCGCCGGTGCTGCAAGCGTGGCGAGAAGAGGTCGCCCGCCGCAATCTCGCCGCGCGCCAGCTTCCCGCACAGGCAGTGCGGCCCTTTGAAATCTCGGAGCACGACGTGGCGCCCCCCGCCCACCGTAGTGCCGGCATGTGGGCCAATCTGCTGCCGTTCTTGCTGCTGATCTGGGCGCTCACCGGTGCCTTTTATCCAGCCATCGACCTGTGTGCGGGCGAAAAAGAGCGTGGCACGCTGGAAACGCTCCTCTCCAGCCCTGCCCAGCGCAGCGAGATTGTCTGGGGCAAGCTCTGCACGGTCATGTTGTTCAGCGTGTTTACTGCCTTGTTGAACGTGCTCTCCATCGGGCTGACGGGCTCGTTGCTGATGAGCTATCTGCCCCACGTGGGCCCGCCGCCGCCGCTTACGCCCCTCTGGTTGGCGCTGGCGCTGCTGCCCATGTCCGCCCTGTTCAGCGCGCTGTGCCTGGCGCTGGCTGCCTTTGCACGCAGCACCAAGGAAGGGCAGTACTATCTGATGCCGCTGGTGATGGTCATCATGCCGCTGATGATCCTCCCCCTGGCGCCCAGCGTGGAATTGAACCTGGGCAACAGCCTGATTCCCGTTACGGGCGTGGTGCTGCTGCTGCACGCTCTCTTGCAAGGAAGTTACCTCGAAGCCCTGCGGTACCTCGCGCCTGTGGTCGGTGTGACGACAGCCTGCTGCTTGCTGGCTGTGCGCTGGGCCATCGACCAGTTCAATCGAGAGAGCGTGCTGTTCCGAGAAAGCGAGCGGCTGCACCTCGGTCTCTGGTTCCGACAGCTCCTGCGAGACCGCCATGACACCCCCAGCGCGCCGGCCGCCGTGTTTTGCGGCGTGCTGATCCTCATCTTGCAGTTCTACGTCAGCCTGCACCTGCCCACGCCGCAGTCCTTCGGAGAGTTTGCCCGCGCCGCCGTCGTCATCCAACTCGCCGTGGTCGCAACACCCCCCCTGTTAATGACCGTGATGCTCACCCGCAGCCCCCGTAGCACGCTGCTGCTGCGCCTGCCGCACCCCGCCTGCCTTCCCGCCGCCGTGCTGCTCGCCGTGGCCCTGCACCCCGTCGTGATGCGTCTCAATGTCGTCGTAACCGAACTGTACGACCTGGACGACCGCCTGGCAGCCTCGCTGGGCCATTACGTTTCCCAGGCACCCTCTCCCTGGCATCTGTTGCTCGTGCTGGCCCTCCTGCCAGCCATCTGCGAGGAACTGGCCTTCCGCGGCTTCATCCTCTCCGGACTGAGACACCTGGGGCATAAATGGTGGGCCATCGCCGCCGCCAGCTTTTTCTTTGGCGTGAGCCACGGCCTCTTCCAACAGTCTCTGGTGGCTGCTCTGGTAGGCCTGGTGATCGGCTACCTTGCGGTGCAAAGCGGCAGCCTCCTGCCCGCGGTCTGCTATCACGCGGTACATAACGGGCTGGCCCTGTTCTCCAGCGAGTTGGCGGCACGTGCGGCCGAGGCCCCCCTGTTGGGGTGGCTTGTCAGCCGCACCCCCGGCGGCAGTTGCGTCTACAACTGGCCAACGGTGCTGGCGGGCTTTCTGGCGGGCTGTGTTCTTCTGGCCTGGCTGCACCGCCTGCCTTATGCCCGCACGGAGGAGGAGCAGTTGCAGGAGGCCATCGCACAGCACATCGGCCCCGGTACGCCTTGCCACTCTTAGGACCCACGCGCGACGCAGACGCCTGTTGCAGAGCGGGGCCCGCCGTACCCCAACAGCCGCGACGAAGGCAGCGGGGCGAGTCCACTCAAAGCGTGGAGGGGCGGTCTGACCGGCGCGCAAGCAGCGCCCGACCGCAAGGGGCTGGGGCGCCTGGCCCAGCGCGTGACCGGCATGGCTGACGAAGGGCTCCCGCACGTTCCATGCGCACGGGCCGGCCCCGCACATGGCCGGCATGGCTCGATTGGCCGGCATGGCTCCACTGGCCGCCATGGCTCGATTGGCGGCTGGGACGCGGAGCCGGCATGCCATGGCCGAACGCACGTGCCAGGTGTTCGTCCGCGGCGTGCTCGCTGCGCGCGGAAGTCGGTGAAGAATCGCCCACATGCGGCCGGCCCAGAGACGGCTTGAGCCGCTGTGGCAGCCGCGGCGGGCAGGATCGCCCGAACTTTGGGACCATTGCAGCCGTAGGAAGGTTCAGACCCGCCGGGATAGCAGAAGTTTTTTGGGCAGGCCGCCATGCCGCTCTTACCGGTTCCGCCGTGCTGCCGGCCAAGGGCTGGTGGTAACGGTCGTAGCACTTGTAGGAGCAGAGAAACAGGCCCTCGCCTGCCGCTTTTTGACTACGGCCAAATCGTGGCCTATATTGCAGAGGCCGGGGATTTTGAGCCCTCCTTCTCGGCCGCGCCGTGGCCCCACTCCCCCACCTGACTCTGGAACACACCATGCGTCGTTGGGTCATGCGAAAGCTGAGCCACCTGGTTGTCCTCGCCGCGGTCGTTGGCGCTGGATCCGCGTGGGCGCAGATCTCTTTCAGTCCCTCGGCTGGCACGGCCCAGGAAGAGATAGGACCGCAGTCCAGCGTGTCCGATGAGCTGGCGGGCGTGCTTACGCGCGGTCAGGCGTTGGAGGCCCAACGGCGCTGGGGAGAGGCGCTCACGCTCTATGAAGAGGCGCTCCGCAGCTACCCGCACGATCGCGACCTGGCGGAGCGGATGCAGGTCAGCCGCATCCACTACGACCTTGGCCGGCGCTACCATGATCGGACCTTTTTGCAGAGCCTCAAGGAGCTGACGCCCGAGGCCGCCCTGGACCTGTACTCCGAGGTGTTGCTGAAGATTCACGCCCATTACGTGGACGCTCCAGCATGGACCTCCCTGGTCCAACACGGCACGCGCGCCCTGGAGATCGCCCTGGAAGACCCTCTGTTTCTCGAGAGCCATCTGTCCGACGTCGTCCCTGCCCGCATTCACCGCTTCCGCCGGGACTTGCGCAGCCACGCGGCCGATCTGCAGCCTACCAGCCGGCAGGCTGCTCGCGAGTGCGTGAGCCGTCTGGCACGCCTGGCGTATGACAGCCTGGGGCTGCCCGAAACCGTCACCGTACTGGAATACGCCTGTGGCGCGGCGGGGGCCCTGGACGCATATAGCACCTTTCTCACGGCTGGCCAGCTTGACGAGGTGTATGCGCAGATCGAGGGGAATTTCGTGGGATTGGGCATCGAATTGAAGGCCGCCGAGGGAGCCTTGCAGATTGTCAAGGTGATTCCCGGCAGCCCTGCCCAGCGTGCCCGCCTGCAAGCCGGAGATCGCATCGTGGCGGTCGACGGGCGCAGCACGCGGGAAATGTCAGCCGACGAGGCGGCCAACCTGCTGCAAGGTCCAGAAGGCACGCTGGTGGAGATCCTGGTGGCCTCTCCCGGACGGGCCGCGCGCGCCGTGCAGATCCGCCGGGAGGAGGTCGAGGTGCCAAGCATCGACGAGGCACGTATCATCGACCGTGCGCACGGCGTGGCCTATCTGCGGTTGACCTGCTTTCAGAAGACCACCACGCGGGACCTGGACGCAGCGCTGTGGAAGCTGCACCGCGCCGGGATGCGCAGCCTGATCATCGACCTGCGCGGCAATCCGGGCGGCTTGTTGACCACCAGCGTGGAGGTGGCAGACAAGTTCGTTTCCCAGGGAGTGATCGTTTCCACCCGCGGCCGCAACCGCCAGGAAGACTTCAGCTATAGCGCGCACGCTTCCGGCACGTGGCGTACTCCCCTGGTGGTGCTGATCGACGGAGAAAGCGCAAGCGCCAGCGAGATTTTCGCCGGGGCGATCCGCGATCATCGGCGTGGTACCATCGTGGGAAGCCGCAGTTACGGCAAAGGCTCGGTGCAGGGAATCTTTCCCCTCAACGCCTCCAATGCCGGTTTGCGGTTGACCACGGCACGCTTCTACTCTCCCCACGGCCATCCCTACAACGAGGTCGGGGTCCAGCCGGACGTGGAAGTGCAGGTTGTGGCCCGGCCTGATGCGGCCGGCAACGTGCCGCGCGTGGGCGACCCGGCGCTCGAGGCAGCCATTCGCGAGGCACGCCGGCTGGCCCCGCCGCGCACGGGGGTGGCTCGCAGCCCCTAACCGGCTTCGCCCGCTGAGCCGCCGCGACGCGCAGCCGCCGGCCAAGGCGGCTGCGGGGCTGCCACAACCAGTGAGGGCGGCCAGCAGGCCAGGGCATGCTTCACAGCCAGCGGCGAGCGGGGTACCATCGAGCGGGTTGCTAGTCTTTCTTGGCGCCCCTCGCGAGCCAAACGCCGCCGTGCGTCGGCCGCCTTGCACCATGTACGAGCGATTGGGAAGTTTCGTCTCGCGTCACTGGGTGTGGGCGATCGTCGGCTGGGGTGCCGTAGCGCTGGGCCTGCACCTGGCCGCGCCCGAGTGGCAGTCTGTGGCTCGCGATGGCGATCTGGCGTATCTGCCGGATGAGATGACCAGCGTGCAAGCGGAGCGGCTGCTGGCGCGGGCATTCCCGCAGCATCAGGGCCGCAGCCAGTTTGTGCTGGTATGCGCACGCGAGGAGGGCCGCCTGGAACCTTCCGACCGCGACCTGGTTGAGCGCCTGGGGCAGAGCATCGAAAAGCTGCGTACGAGCGGCCTGCCCGTGGCGGATGTGTGGACGCCACGCTCTGCCGTTGTAGGAGACAAGCTGGTCAGCCCAGACGGCCGCGCCGCGCTGGTGGTCGTGATCCTCAAGCGGGAGTTCATGGCCACCAGCAATATTGAGGCCTTGCAGCAGATGCGCCGGCATCTGGACCGCTTTCGGCACGAACAGTCCGTGCCCCCTTCTCTACGGCTGGGGATCACTGGCTCGGCTGCGATCGGCGGAGACATGTTGACCGCAGCCAAGGAGAGCATCCAAAACACGGAACTAGCGACCGTGCTCACCGTGCTGGCCATCCTGCTGCTGGTCTATCGGGCGCCCTTGCTGGCAGCGGTGCCGCTGGCCACGATTGCGGTATCGGGGATTGTCGCGCTCGAGCTGGTGGCCTGGCTGGCCGGAGCCGACCTGCCCTGGTGGCTCTCCTGGCTGCGGCTGCGCGTGTTCACCACCACGCGCATCTTCATCGTCGTGCTGCTGTTCGGCTGCGGCACAGACTACTGCTTGTTTCTCATCGCTCGATATCGCGAGGAGCTAGCCAAGGGGCTTGCGCCGCGCGAAGCGGCAGGCACGGCCCTGGGCAAGGTGAGCCAGGCGCTGGTGGCCAGCGCACTGACCACCATTGCTGGCCTGGCGGTCATGGCCTTTGCGGCGTTTGGCAAGTATCGCCACAGCGGGCCGGCAATCGCGGTTTGCCTGGTGGTGGCGCTGGCCGCGTCGCTGACGCTGGCGCCGGCCCTGCTGCGTGTCTTTGGGCATGCCGTGTTCTGGCCATGGGGCGCTGCGGCACGGAAGGACCGATCGCCCCAAGCCGTGGGCCGCCTCCACCCATTTGCACGCCGGGAGGACCAGCCGGCGGACACCACATCCCGGCCCGCTGGCCTGGAAAACCTCTGGCCCAATCTTGCGCGCGGCATCATCCGCCGCCCGGCCCTGATCCTGGGATGTGCCCTGGCGATCCTCACGCCCTTCGCGTGGTATGGCCTGGATGTGCCAGCGAATTACGACCTGCTGGCAGAGCTGGACGCCTCCCGACCAAGCGTTCAGGGCACTCAGCTTCTGAGGCGCCATTTTTTCGCGGGTGAGACGGGCCCTGTTACGCTTGTGGCCACCATGACCGGCACGCCAAGCAATCCGCCAGGCCCCTCGGCACGCGAGCCGGGTACCCCCGCCGGCCCGCAGTCGGGCGGGCGCAGCACGTCGCCCGAGGTGCGCAACACGCATGCTGCCGATGGGCAGGCACCCGGCCGGATTGCGGCTGCGGGCCGGATCGAGCATTACGATTCGCGAGCGGGCCGCCGCGCGATCGCATTGCTGACAAGGGCGCTTTACGAGACAGTGGTGTATACCGTCTTGCCGCCTGAACGCGGCAATGCCAGGGCCGCCGCCGAGGCACAGCGGCTGCTTGCCCTGCGGCCGGAGTCGCTCGCGGAGCAGGTGGAGCCCTTGCTGGCACCGTTTACGGCCGCGCGCTGGCAGCAGGTGGTGCGGCTGCCCTCCGGTGTAGAGGTGCAGGCCGCCAGGCCCATTGCGAGCGTGCGCAGTCTGACCGAGCCGCTGGGAGACCGTCCGGGTCTGGCCAACGCGTTCTCTTCGCAGGGGCGCCGCAAGCTGAGCGTGCTACGGCATCCGCGCACGCGGGCCTACTTTGTCAGCCAGGCCGGAGAGTTGCGCGGCAGAGTCACGCGGTTCGAACTCGTGTTGCGTTACGATCCCTTCTCGCTGGAGGCAGTGCAGTTGCTGGATCTGCTGCAAGCTCGCGTGCAGGCCGTGGCGGCCGATCCCAACTCGGCATGGTACGGCACACAGTTCCACCTGGCGGGAACCACTGCCGGCTGCCGTGACCTGCGGCTGGTAACTCAAGCCGACCAGGTCTTGATCCAACGGCTAACGACACTGGCCGTGCTGGCCGTGCTGCTGCTCATCTTGCGCCGCACGGGGATGACCCTCTACCTGATGTTCTCGGTGTTGTTCAGCTACTTCGTCACGCTGGGAGCCACGGCCCTGGTCTTTGGCGCGCGGCACGCCGGCACCCCGGGCATCGACTGGAAGCTGCCGCTGTTCTTGTTTGTGATCTTGGTTGCCGTAGGGCAGGATTACAACATTTACCTGGTGACGCGGGTGCTGGAAGAGCAGCCCCGCCACGGCCGGCTCAAGGGTTTACAGCGGGCTCTGGTCCACACGGGAGGGATCATCACGAGTTGTGGCGTCATCATGGCCGGCACCTTCGCCACGATGCTCACCGGCAGCCTGCGCGGCATTCGCGCGTTGGGGTTTGCGCTCTCCCTGGGAGTGCTCCTGGATACCTTCGTGGTCCGCACGGTGCTGGTACCAGCGCTGTTGGCGCTGGTTTACCAGTGGCGCGAAAAGTATGAGGCCAAGCGGCAGGCACAGCAGCCCCTTGAGGAGGAAGTGCCGGAGCAGGTTGCCGCCGAACTGCCCAGTTTGCCTGCAAGCAATGCCTAAACCTAGTGCAAAGCTTGGCTTTGGGCCGACAAGGCGTTTTTTCGCAAACCCATTGCCATTCTTGGATTATGCGCTATGATGCCGTCTTTACGCGCCCCGGCATCGAGTTTGCTTGGCCGACGAGTCTGGTTTGGCTCTGGTAGGTCCGTCGCGTTGTCGCTCGCGGCTGCAAGCCGTGTCGCTGCGCGGGGGGTTGACCATCCGTACGTCCTTCTGGAAACCGTGTCATTCAATTGGAAAGGGGATTCGCAGTGACTCCCAAAGAGGTCCTCGTTCTGTGCCGGGAAAAGAACATCAAGGCCGTCGATTTGCGGTTCATGGACTTTCCCGGCATCTGGCAGCACTTCACCATTCCGGTCGACAAGCTCGACGAGGGCGTGTTTGAAGACGGCCTGGGGTTCGACGGCTCCAGCATTCGCGGCTGGCAAGCCATCAACGAAAGCGACATGATCCTCGTGCCCGTGCCTGAAACCGCCATCGTGGACCCCTTCACCACCATCCCCACCCTGGGGATGATCTGCAACATCCAGGACCCCATCACCCGCGAGGACTACACCCGCGACCCGCGCAACGTGGCCCGCAAGGCGGTGAACTACCTGAAGAGCACAGGCATTGCCGACACCTGTTACGTGGGCCCCGAAGCCGAGTTCTTCATCTTCGACGACGTGCGGTACGACCAGCGTGCCCACGAGGGCTACTACCATATCGACAGTATCGAGGGGGAATGGAACCGGGGCCGCGTGGAGAATCCCAACCTGGGCTACAAGTTGCGGCACAAGGAGGGGTACTTCCCCGTGCCGCCGGCCGACCAGATGATGAACATCCGCAACGAGATGATGCTGACGATGGTCGAGTGCGGCCTGAGCGTCGAGGCGCAGCATCACGAGGTGGGCACGGCAGGTCAGGCCGAAATCGACCTGAAGTTTCTGGACCTGGTGGCAATGGCCGACGCGATGTGCCTCTACAAGTACATCGTGAAGAACGTGGCCAAGAAGTACAATAAGACGGTGACCTTCATGCCGAAGCCGATCTTTGGCGACAACGGCTCTGGCATGCACACGCACTTTTCTCTGTGGAAGGGGGGCGAGCCGCTGTTTGCCGGCAGCGGGTATGCCGGCCTGTCAGACATGGCCTTGTACGCCATTGGCGGGCTGCTGCGGCATGCGCCGTCGATCCTGGCCTTTGCCTGCCCCACCACAAACAGCTACAAGCGCCTGGTGCCGGGCTATGAGGCGCCCGTGAACCTGGCCTATTCGCAGCGGAACCGTTCCGCGGCCTGCCGCATTCCCATGTACAGCGCCAGTCCCAAGGCCAAGCGGGTCGAGTTCCGCTGCCCGGACCCGAGCTGCAACCCCTATCTCTCGTTTGCGGCCATGCTCATGGCGGCCATCGACGGCATCCAGAACAAGATCCATCCGGGCGAGCCGCTGGATAAGGACATCTACGACCTGCCGCCGGAAGAGCTGGCCAAGGTGCCCAAGACGCCCGGTTCGCTCGACCAGGCACTGGATGCCCTGGAAGCCAACCATGAGTTCTTGCTGCGCGGCGGCGTGTTCACCAAGGATGTGATCGACACCTGGATCAGCTACAAGCGCGAGAAGGAAGTGGATGCCATGCGCTTGCGGCCGCATCCCTACGAGTTCTGCTTGTACTTCGACATCTAGCCCCTTTCATCGAGCAGGCTGGCTGCGGTCCGCTCGCCCCTCTCCGCCACGATGGCCGCCGGTACCCACGCGAAAGGGACCAAGCCGTGTTGGCGGCTGAGGGGCAAGCGGTGCCGCCGCCTGCGGGATCGCCGGGCGCTTAGGGCGATGGGAGTTGCCCTCGATCCTCGTGCGCCGCCCGCGTCACGGATGCGCTTGCCCGCCGCAACCGACGGCCAGCACGAGTATGCCGCTTCTCTTCGAGTACGCACCCGGCCAGGGCCCGGACCTTCGACCTCCAGCGGAACCCGTCCCGCGCGGCTTGGTGCGGCCCGGAAAGCGGCGACGGAATCGACGTTCTTGGCCAGGCGATGTGCGGCTGGGCGTGCCTCTGGCCAAGTTGCCCCCAACGAACTACACCGTACGATGGGCCACCACGTATTGCTTGCTGGAGCGTTCGTGCGTGCCGCCGACGGTGCAGGTACCGTTGCCGCTGCCAGCCCAGAAGAGGCCGAAGCAGAGCTTGCACATGTGCCACTTCTTCTCTCCCTGCCCGCTGGAATCGACGCCGAACTCGAGGAGCTGTTTACCCAGGCTCATGGGCGTGTGGTTGTTGCTATCTGCGCACCAGCCCGTGGCCTGGCCGCTGGGGCTGTAGAACAGGGCCTGGCACTTGCTGCACACGCGCCAGCCGCGCTCCCCCTCGTTGACGAAGCAGGGCAGAAAGTACTCGAACACCAGATTATGTGAGTGAGAGCCGCCGGCGTGGCACTTGCCGGTCTGGCCAAAGCTCGTGGTCACCAGGCTGTGGCATTTCTTGCAGAACCGCCAGGAGAGGGGCGGCAGGCGCGTGCCGTCGGTGTAATGGCCCCAATCCAGAAACCAACCCTTCCACTTTGTGCTCGAGAGAGAATGCTGCCAGATGCCGTTCTTGTACGTCAGGTTGCAGTTGCGGTCGTGATGGTTGTTGTCGTACAGCTCGATGCGCTGTTTCGCCTTGTCGCAGCCGATGGCGAGCACGTGGTGGCCGGTACCCATGTTCTCGAACAGGCACATCACCAGCGGCCCCTCGCTGGACAGGTAGTAATCGAGTTCCTTCATGCTCCCTTGCACCAGGCTGCTGGTCACGCCGAGCAGGGGGATGGGCGCGGACCAGGCCGCCAGAAACAGGTGCCAGGTGTAGTAGTGCGCCGTCATTTGCCGGCGGTAGAGATATTTTTCCAGCGGATTGCCTTCTGCCGGGGCCTTGGTGAGTTCGGGCACCCTGATACCGCACTTGAAGTAATCGAGGGCCGAGTACGACATGCCCCCGCACAGCACGCTGCACGGGAACGGCCCCACCGAAGTGCGAAACGTGCCATTGTCAAAGTGAAAGCCGTGCTTCTTCACCTCAAACTTGGTTGTCGTCATGGCTTGCCTCCCGCACGTAATAACACACCGCACACGGATCAGCTAGAAGGCGGCCAAGCGATCTGGGGCGGATCGTGCATGCTCGGACATGCGCGCGCGTCCCTCCGCCGGAGGACCATGGGACGGCCACGCGGCGATCAAGCCGCGCGCCGGGCTAGGTACGGGCGTCACGCCTTGCCGTCATGGCAGTCAGTCTACCAGTTGCATGGCTAGCCTGCATAGCTGGGGCATGCTTGGCCCCGCCGCCCGGAGTACGCTGCCCGCGCGGGCCAGACGCAGTTCCTTGCGCCGCGATTGTCCCCGTCGCCCACAGTACGCCGCGCTCGCTACGCCCGGTGCGACCAGCCGCACGCGGGCCACACCGTATCCTTGCCTGACGCTCGCTCTATTGATCGGCTATCGTCATCACCACGCATCCCACGACCTCGCCGCTGCGCACAAGCTCGAACGCCTTGTTGATCTGCTCCAAGGCAAAGCGCGCGACGATCACGGGCCGGAGCTGCCCGCGCGCAAGCCATGCAAGCGCATCCGCCGCGTCGGCCATACCTCCGTTGCGGCAGCCGCCAGCCGCCACTGCTTTGTTTCCCCACGGCCACCACCACGCGCGCACCAGATGGCAGATTCTCCCGACACTGCGGCCCTCGCGAAAGCTGATGGCGTTGACGTGCGGCATGCTGCGGTACCTCATGCGGCAGGAGTTGCAGCACGCGCCCCCTTGCCGGCACGGGCGCCTGCTGCGGTGCGGCTCTATGACCCCGGTACCCACACGCGCTTGGCTGGGCTGCCGGTGCGGCGGGCCTTGATGCGCACATAAGGTGCGACGTACAGGCTGCGATGAGCAAAGCTGCCCCAGGAGGCGTCTGCCCGCGCATGCAGGGGTTCGGCCACGTCCTCGATCACGAAGCCGGCACGGCACAGTCCGCCCAGCAGTTGTTCCCAGCGGTGCAAGTACTCGAGCGTGCCGTGCTCCCGATGCGGGCTGTCTCTCACCGGCGGCAGCGGACCGCTGTGATAGTAGGGAACCTGCAACACGTATCCCTCAGGGCCGGGGGAGACGGAGGCCTGCAAGCTCACGGGCTGCTTGTGCTGGCTGATGTACAGTCCGCCGGGCACGAGCACGCGTGCCACCTGCTCGAACACGGCTTTCACGTCCGGCACGTAGCAGGTGCTGACGGGCTGGAGGACCACGTCGAAGCACTCCGGGCCGAGCATCGAGAGGTCGTTCATCGAGGCGAGGATGGTGCGGAGATTCAGGCCGTGCCAGGCAGCGACTTGCCTGTCGAGGGCGAGCATGGCGGGCGAAAGATCCACCACGGTGACTTCGGCCCCCGCGGCGGCGTACAACACGCTCTGGCGGCCCCCCCCACCCGCCAGGCACAGGATGCGTTTGCCCGATACGCCGCCATCGATCCAGGAGAGGTCGAGGCTGGCGAGCGGGTCGTGTACCTGCTCGTTGGTCGCCGGCCGGGTGAGGGGATGGCCACAGGCGGCCAACTCATCCCACCGCCGGCGATTGTGCTCGAGCACGACGGCATGCGATGCCGCGTCTGAAAGGCCGGGCATGCGGTTCGCAACGTCGGCGCAGGGCACAGCCGCATGCTCTCCCTCTGCTGGGAACACGCCGTTGGACATGCCCTCGGAGCGGCGGCGGGATCGCTGGAAATGGTCCGACTCAGCCATGGTGCCGTGGGGAGATAGCTCGGAGCCGCCCTGCCGGCGATGCAACCACTGCATGGCGGCGCGGGCGGGCGCTCTTGTTACTTTAGCAACAAGCTCCTGCGGCTTCACGCCGCCTGGCCGCTTCCGGCCTGAACACGGTTGGCGCCCGCTGCCCTGCCTACGGCTGGGCGCATGCCGGGCGCACAGGGCCCAAGCCCGATGCCTGTCTTGGCAACCTCGGTCCACGTCGTGCGCTGGCCGACGCGCACCGCGCGCGGCACGATCTCGGCGGCATCGCGCGGCGCTCGATCTGTGGCCTGGAGGGACGCGTTCCGTCGCGGCCGGGCGAGCGCACCGGCTGGGCCGCAATCACTCCCCACTTATCTGGTGCGCGCGGAGAGCCAGGACACGCGCTATCGAACGGCTGCAATGTCGAACAGCGGCATCATCAACCATGGGGAGAGGCCATGCGCGCACGGCACGTCAGGCCGGCACCAGACCACAACATCCCCTTCAGGCCGCAGCACGGACGGTTTACGGCTGTGCGCCTGTCATGCCTAGCTGCGTGATCAAGTGAGCAACCAGAGAGGCGTTGGCGGGCGGAAACGTGTACTGAGCCAGCTCATGGGCAGCAACCCACTGATAGGGTGCTCGTGGTGTCTGCGGCGTATGCGAAAGGCGGCAAGCGAAGAACCGCAATTCCAACTGGCCGTGTGGATAGTCGTACAGGGCAGAGGGGTATTCGCCGCATATGGTCACATCGAGGCCGGTCTCCTCGGCACATTCTCGGATCGCGGCCTGGGCCGCGGTCTCTCCGGACTGCACCTTGCCGCCAGGGAACTCCCAGTAGCCCTCCAGGGGCGTGCCGGGCGGCCGCCGGCCGATCAGGAACCTTCCTTCGTGCTCGACCACGGCCACGGCAATCAACCTGCGCGGCGAGCGTACCTCCGGCTCCGGCTGTACCATGCTCTGTGCGATCCCTCGGTGACCGGCGGATGCTGCCCCGGCCGCTGGAAGCTTGTTGTTGCAAACACGTGCAATTCATCTCCAGCCGCACACCAGCCAGCGCAAGCGGTATGGCCCGGCACCTCGCTCAGGACCCAGCCTTGCGATGAGCCTCCAGCAGGCGTCCCGGAGAGCCCATGATGTTGTAACCCGCATCGACGTGCAGGATTTCGCCCGTGATGCCGCTTCCCAGGTCAGAGAGCAAGAATGCCGCGGCCCGCGCGACCTCCTCGTGCGTGACGTTACGGCCCAGGGGCGCCATCTTCTCGTACAACAGCAACATCTCGTCCACGCCTGCCGCCCGGCCGGCGAGAGTGCGCAAGGGGCCGGCGCTCACCGCATTCACGCGCACGCCCTGCGGTCCGAGATCGAACGCCAGGTACTTCACGATGGCGTCCAACGCGGCCTTGCAAATGCCCATCACGTTGTAGCCCGGTACCGCCTTTTCGCCGCCAAAGTAGGTGAGCGTGAGCACGCTGCCACCCTGCTGGAACAGCGGCCGGAGAGCCCGTACCACGGCGATCAGGCTGTAGGCGCTCACCTCCATGGCGTGCTTGAAGCCGGCACGGCTGGTATCCACGGTGTCCGCCTTGAGATCTTCCAGAGGAGCGTAGGCGATGGAGTGGACCAGAAAGTCGATGGTGCCGAACGACTCTCGCGCCTGCTGCACGACGCGGGCGATGTCCTCATCGCTGGTGACGTCCATGGGCAACAGGAACCGTGCGTTCGGCTGGGGGTCGGTAAGCTGGGCAACGCGGCGGCGGTTGCGTTGCCGCTCGTCGTCAGGCCGGTCGGGCAGATGCGTGAAGCCGCACAGCCCTCCCTCGGCCATCACGAAATGCGCAATGGCCCAGGCGATGGAGTGGTCGTTTGCCACGCCAAGGATCACCCCCCTTTTTCCCTCGAACAGGCCCATGAAATGCTCCTTCTTCCAGTTGTGGCCCGCGGCAGCCCCGCGGCCTGGTCCTGCCGATGGGCCCCTGAGCACGACTCTTTTTCACGTGCCGAACCTGGCCGAAACGCGAGTGCCTGAAAAACTGCCAGGGAAGAATAACCGGTTGCCGAACTTTGCTCAACTATCCCGGTCAGCACCTGGTTGGCGGCCTTGCCACGCGCATGGGCCGCAGAGACTCGCACTCCAGCAGCGTGGTGTCTCGCTAGGCCGAACTTTCCGCCATTTTTTAGGCCACTTTCGCCGCATGGGCCTGTCTGACAAGGGATTATGTCGTTTTGCCATGTGCAGTTTGTAGCCACGAATTATTTTAGT
>JAIMBC010000087.1 GCA_023511675.1 Pirellulales bacterium | reverse complement strand
CGCCCTGCCGACATCTCGAGCTGGCCGCCGCCATGATGCAACCGTGGCAGCGTGGCCCAACACCAAGTGGCGGGGAAGAGCAGCCAGGTGATACAGTCCGACAGGCTGGGAGATCGACGCGATGAAAAAAGACGTCTTCCGGGTGGTTACCCGCGGGGCCGATGGTCAAATCCGCATCAAGGACTACGCCAAGGAGGAGGCCCTCCACCGGATGCACGTGCAAATTGGTGTCGACGATTGCAGCACCGACCTGAGCCTGCGCGGCATGCCCGTGTTCAAGGGCTTGATCGGCCCCATGCCCGAAGGGCGTAATATCATTCGCTACGAGAGCCCAGAGGTGTTCGAGACGCTGACCAAGGAGTGGAGCATGGCCAAGCCGCCGCGGCGGCGTTCCCGCTCCCGGCAGCGCCAGTAGCGGCTGCTCGGCGATCCAGGACCGACTCACCCGCCCACCCCGCAGCCACCGGGGCGGCCGCCAGCAGCGCTTCTTCCTTTGTTCCCAGGCGCCTGCCCTCTCGACTCTCGCGTTCCCAGGCGCCTGCCTGAAAACTCGGTGTGAGGTTTGTAGTGACCGCATCGATGCGGTCCTGGAGCTTGTGACCACGCGCGCAGCCGAGCGTCTCGCCCCGCCCCGGACCCGCTGAAGCAGATCATTACGAGCAAGTTCTCTCGCACGCGGGATGCTGCCCAGGTTTCTCGTGACCGCGTTTATGCGGTCCTGGAGCTTGTGACCCCTTCTCTCGTTCCCAGGCTCCGGTCTGGGAACGCTGTCTGCGAGGCTCCGCCTCGGTGGTCACAGTCGCTGGGAAAGGTCTCTCAAGTTCCGAGGCAGGCGCTTGGCAACGAGAGAGTAAGGGATGCAAGACGCCCGCCCCCCGATGAGCGGTTACGGCGGACAGGCCTGGGTATAGGAAGAGCCGGGCGGCGCTCTGGACTTGGGGGCGCATGCTGTATGATTGGCATCACACGCGTGGTTTGCGGTCCGCGCGGCGCACCATAGAGAGGATGCAGCATGAGAACCCGTGATCTGAGGCAGCCTCACGCAGGCTGCGGCGTGGCCGGGGCCAGAGGGGTGCATCAGCCAGGGTGGGGAGCGATCTTTGGCGTGCCGCCGCGTGTGCGCGGGGCGAACTGGCTGCTGGCAGTTGCGTGCTGCCTCGGGGGCCTGTGCTGGGCGGCGCGTGCCGAGAGCAGGCCGCCGAACATTGTGTTGATCCTGGCCGACGATCTGGGCTGGGGAGATGTGGGCTTCAACGGCCGGACGGAGTGGAGCACGCCGAGGTTAGATCGACTGGCGGCGGAGGGGGTGGTCTTCCGCCGCTGGTACAGCGGTGCCGTGGTGTGCGCTCCGAGCCGAGCGGTGCTGATGACAGGCCGTTATGGCATCCACAACGGAGTGGTCACCAACTCGGCGGATCTGCCGCGTCGAGAAGTGACGCTGGCCGAGGCGCTGGCGGAGGCAGGCTACGTTTGCGCGCTGTATGGCAAGTGGCATCATGGGCGGCCGCGTGCGGGCGAGGCCTCATACGTGCATCCGCTGGACCAGGGTTTTGCCGAATTCCGTGGCTTCACCAACGCACGCCACGCCTGGGAGCAGTTTCCCACCCAGCTCTGGTTTGGGCGTGAGCAGCGGCCGGTACAAGGCCACGCCAATGCGCTGTTCACCGATTGGGCCTGCGAGTTCATCCGGGCACATCGGCAGCAGCCGTTCTTCTTGTATCTGCCCTACATTGCCACGCATTTCCACATCCAGGCGCCGGCAGAAGAGGTGGCGGAGCATGTGGGCAAGTTTCCGGAGCGCGATCCGGCCGATCCGGTATATGCCACTTACGCCGCCATGGTCACAAGCCTGGACAAGCAGATCGGCCGCGTGCTGGATGTGCTGGATGAACTGGGCCTGGCGGAGCAGACCATCGTGATCTTCAGCAGCGATCATGGTGCCACGTTCGAGCAGGGCAACCGTGGGGCGAGCGCCTTTCACGACAGCAATCGTCCCTTTCGGGGCGGCAAGCGCAGCCTGTGGGAAGGGGGGATTCGCGTCCCTGGGCTGGTGCGTTGGAAGGGGCGCATCGCCGCGGGTGGAGAAACGCACGTGCCGGTGCACATGATGGACCTGTTTCCCACGCTGCTGGCGGCGGCGGGCATCCAGCGGAGCGACCTGGCACTGGATGGCATCGACCTGCTGCCCCTCTGGCTGTACGGCGAACGCCCGCCTGAACGCACCCTGTTCTGGGAGTGGCGCAGCGAGGGCTATCAGCAGCTTGCGGCCATGCGCGGCGACTTGAAGCTGGTGATCTGCGGCGGCCAGCCGCCGGAGTTGTACAACGTGGAGACGGATCCTGGCGAGCGGCGCAGCCTGCACGCAGAGTATCCGGAGCTAACCGCCGAGTTGCGGGCCGCGCTGGATGCCTGGTTGGCCACCGAGGTGCCCGAGGCACGCCAATAGCCGCCGTTGGCCCAGCCTGAGGTCCGATGCCGAGCAAGTGGCGGCGCTCCGCACGCCCCTCGCCGTCAACGCCGGCGTCTGCCACACGGCGCCGTGGCACACGGCATCGTCAGCTTGCTGATGGGGGCCAGGTGCGTTCAATAAACTTGGTATCCACTCGCCCTTCCACAAAGGCGGCGTGGTTGAGGATTTCCATCTGGCGCGGCACGGTGGTCTTTACGCCCTGGATGCGCAGTTCTGCCAGGGCCCGGCGCATGGTGCGGATGGCCTCCTCTCTGGTCGGCTGATGCACCAGCAGCTTGCCAATCATCGAGTCGTAATAGGGGGGCACCAGATAGCCCGGATGCACGTGGGAGTCGAAACGCACGCCGGGACCGCCGGGAGGGAAAATCTGCTCTATGCGGCCTGGGCACGGCCGGAAGTCGTGCTCCGGATCCTCGGCGTTGATGCGGCACTCGATGGCCGCGCCGCTGGTGCGGATCTCCTCCTGCTTGAAGGGCAGCGGCTCCCCGCAGGCCACGCGCAGCTGCATCTTGATCAGGTCGATACCCGTGACCAGCTCCGTGACGGGATGCTCCACCTGAATGCGCGCATTCACCTCGATGAAGTAAAAGTGTCCCTGCTGGTCGAGGATGAACTCGACCGTGCCGGCATTCGTGTAGCCCGCGGCCTTCACGAGCTTCACCGCCGCGTTGCAGATCTCCTCCCGCAGCGATTGGGGCAGGTTCGGGGCGGGGCTCTCTTCAATGATCTTCTGGTGCCGGCGCTGCAGCGAGCAGTCACGCTCCCACAAATGAACGGCATTGCCGTGATGGTCGGCCAGGATCTGGACCTCGATGTGCCGAGGACGTTCGATATACTTCTCCAGGTAGAGCGTCCCGTCTCCGAAGGCCGCCGCCGCCTCCGCCTGCGCCTGTTGCAGGGCCGATTTGAGCACCAGATCGTTGGCGGCCACGCGCATGCCGCGGCCGCCGCCGCCCGCGGCGGCCTTGATCAACACGGGAAAGCCAATCTCGTGCGCAATCCGCAGGGCCTCGCCCTCGTCCGAGATAGGACCGGGGCTACCGGGCACGCAGGGCACGCCTGCCTCGCGAGCCACGCGGCGGGCTGAGTTCTTGTCTCCCAGCAACCGCATGGCCTCGTGCGGAGGGCCGATGAAGTCGATGTTACAGCTCCGGCAGATCTCGTTGAAGTGCGCATTCTCGGCCAGAAAGCCATAGCCGGGATGGATGGCCTGCACATTGCCGATCTCGGCGGCGCTAATCACCCGGTCGATGCGCAGATAACTGTCGCTGGCCCGCGCCGAGCCGACGCAATAGGCCTCATCCGCCAGTTGGAGGTACTGAGCGCCGCGGTCGGCCTCGCTAAAGATGGCCACTGTCTCCACGCCCAATTCGCGGCAGGCGCGGATGATCCGCAAGGCAATCTCCCCCCGGTTGGCAACCAGGATCCGCTTGTACATGACAGCGCGTTGGACCGGAGGGTTTAGCGGGTATCGACCTTGAACAGGGGCTGGCCATACTCGACGGGATCGCCATTCTGGACCAGCACCGCCACGATTTGCCCAGACACACCGGCCGGAATCTCGTTGAACACCTTCATGGCCTCGATGATGCAGACGATCGTGTCCGGCCCCACACGGTCGCCTACCTTGACGAAGGGGGGCGCCTCGGGATTGGGGGAGGCAAAGAAGGTCCCGACCATCACGCTGCGGATAAGCTGAAGATGCTCGTCGCTGGGGGGCGGCTCCGCGGGCGGGGCGTGCGGCCGCTCAATGGGTGCCGGAGGAAGATGTACGGTCGGGGAGGCGCCCACGCCCAGCTCGTATCCCTTGCGGATCCGGATCCGCACGTCCGCCTCCCGCAGGTCGATCTCCGCCAAGCCATGCTCATTCATCAACTCCACCAGGCGGCGGATGCGGCGCAGATCGAATACGTCGCCGGAATGGGTGCCGGAAGTCGACATGGCGGTCCTCCGTCGCTGCCGTGGCGAAGGCGCGGACTCGTTCGTCACGTGCGCTGGCTCCTCAAGCTAGAACAAGGCGAGTTCGGCCAGGTTTCGGGAAACGGTCGTGAGCACTTGGGCGCCGCTGCGCGTGATCAGCACGTCGTCCTCCAGCCGCACACCACCCCAGCCCGGCACGTAGATGCCAGGCTCCACCGTCACCACCATGCCGGCCCTGAGGACGGCCTTCGACCCGGGTGCCAGCCGAGGGCCCTCATGAACCTCCAGGCCGATACCGTGGCCAAGGCCGTGTCCAAAATACCTTCCCAACCCGGCACCCGCGATCACCGCTCTGGCCGCCGCGTCGACCTCCTCGGCCACCGCGCCTGGCCTCAGCAAGCGAATTGCCTGTGCCTGGGCTAATTCCACAACTCGAAACAGGCGGTCAAGTTTGGCGGGGATTCTACTGGTTGGTACCACACGCGTCAAGTCGCTCACATAACCCCTCACACGCGCGCCCCAGTCCACCAGCATAAAACGTCCCTGCCCCACGCGCCGCCCGCCCGGCCGATAGTGCGGCAGCGCTGCTCGATCCCCCACCGCTACAATACTGCGAAAACTCGCCCCCTCCGCCCCCAATAGCCGCAACTGATGCTCCAACGCGTCGGCCACCTCCTTCTCCGTCTGTTCGGGCCGCAACGTGGCACGCAGCACCGCAAAGCCGCGCTCGGCCGCCGCAATCGCCTCGCGAATCGCCGCCAGCTCTTCCCTGTCCTTCACCTGCCGCAGCCGCTCGACCATGCCGCTCGTCGCTTGCACGGTGGTCCCCGTCAGCTTCGCCGTCAACTCCAGATAATCCGCCGCCGTCAGCGATTGCCCCTCGATCGCCAGTTTGCCCACTCGGCACTGCCGCACCGCGCGCACCACAGCCTCCATTAGAGTCGTCCCCGCGCGGCGGATCACGCGTTCCAGCTCAGGACATTCCTCGCCAAGCTGCTGGTCATAACGCGTGTCGCTAATCATCAACGCCTGCCGCTCTGCCAGCAGCAACACACTGTCATCCCCCGTAAAGCCCGTCAGCCAACGCACGTTGGGCACGCTGGAAACCAGCAGCGCCTCCGCCCCCGCGCGGCGAACCCACCGCATGGCCCGCTCCCGCCGCTCTGCATATCGCTCACTCAAGGACGCACCTCCACCATCACCCGCCGCCGCTGTGAACCGCTCTGCCCGCTACCCAGTTCACTGGAATGCCGGCGGCACACGCTGATGCCAATCGGTCTGCCCCTGGTAATACTCGGCCACTTCCAATACGCCTTGCTCTCCAAAGGCACGGCCCACCAGCAGCAAGCCCGTGGGCAAACCCCGCTCGCCAAATCCGTTAGGCACCGTCAGGCCGGGCAGGCCCGCGGCATTCTCCAAGGCCGACAGCCCGCCCGTGCCAAAGCCACGCTGATACTCGGCAAAAGGCACCGCAATCGGCGGAGCAACCGTGGCCAGGGCCGGCGCCGCCAAGGCATCGAACGGCGCCAACAGTTCGTCCATCACACGCTGCGCCCGCCGCCGCACCCGCTGCGCATTGATGTAGTCCTTGGCAGGAATGAACAGTGCTGCATGCATGCCGATGCGATCTTCCGGCGCTGTCATCTCCCAGATGTCTCCGCTGCGCACCAAGCTCTCGAAGGCGGCGGCCATCTCGCAGGCAATGATCGTGGCATTGGCGATACCGGCGGGCAGCCGCGGCTGGTCGACATCGACCAGATCTGCGTGCTGGGCGAGCACCTGCAACGACTGCTCGAAGTTGGCACGCACTTCCGGCTGCGTCTGCACGGCAGCGCCCTTGAGCACAGCCAGGCGAAACCGCCGCGGGGGTTCGGCCTTCTCGGCCTCGTGCCGGGGCTCGCTCTCGGGCGGCCAGACGAAGGGGCGGTCCACCGCAGTGGGGTCTTCGGGGTCGGGTCCGGCGATGGCAGCCAGCACCAGGCCGCAGTCGGCCGCTGTGCGGCACATGGGACCCAGCTTGTCCAGACTCCAGCTCAGGGCCATGGCCCCGTGGCGGCTGACGCGGCCGTAGGTGGGCCGCAGCCCGGAAATGCCGCAATACCCTGCTGGAGTGATGATCGAGCCCCAGGTCTCCGAGCCGATGGCAAAGGGCACCAGTCCGGCACCCACGGCTGAACCCGAGCCGCTCGACGATCCGCCGCTCCAGGACGCCAGGTCCCAGGGATTCAGCCCCGGACCGGTGAAGGAGGCATTGGCCTGATCGTACCCCAGGCCGCCGGCAAGCTCTACCATGGCCAGCTTGGCCGCCAACACCGCACCGGCCTCGCGCAGGCGGCGGATCACGGTAGCATCGCGCTCGAAGATCTGGCCGCGCAGCGGCGCGGCGCCCCAGGTGGTGGGGATGGCGGCGGTGGCCAGCAAGTCCTTGGCGCCGTATGGGATGCCGTGCAGCGGGCCCCGGTCGCGGCCTGCGCGCAGCTCCGCGTCGCGGCGGCGGGCTTCCTCCAGCGCCGGCTCGCGAAGAATCGTGACCACCGCATTCAAACGAGGACCGTGCGCCTCCAGCCGTTGCAGGAAAAACTCACACAATTCAACGCACGTGTACTCTCCGGCGCGGAGCGCTCGGCCCAGACGCACCAGATCGGCAAACGCATGTTCGGGGGGCACGGGCATGGCGCTTCACTCGGCCGCGCGGTAAGCGGCAAAAGAAACAGCCGGCTCATCCGCATTGCTGAGCGGAAACTCCGAGAGCGCCCGCCCTCGCGCGAGCATAGCCTGAATCTGCCCGCGCACCGCTTGTAGCTCAGCCTCTCCCAGCCGCTCGTCCGGATAGAGTAATTGCACCAGGGCCAGGTAGTGCTCTTCCGGTGAGCGCGGCTCTCCCTGCCGTAGCGCGCCGTCGCGAGCGCCTTGACCTTCTGCCGCAGGCGAGGCGTCGGGCGGCGGCTGTGACCCTGCCACGCCCTCCTGCAATGCTGCCGTGGCCTGCAGCGGCAAGGCAAACGCCACGCCGCCCACGAGGCAGCGGCCAAACTCTCGCCGCGGCAGCCGTTGCTGGTTCATGTCGATCTCTCGTGCTGGCGGACCACCTGATGTGACCTCTGGGAACGGACCTTCCGTCCGGCGCCCATTGTAATCGCCCGCCTCCGCCGCACGAGTAGCAGCCACCCCATCACGCCGCAGGTTGTGTCGTCCCGGTGGGGAACTCCCGGCAGGCAGCACGCTGCCACTCGTCAAACCTATCTCCGCAAACTTGCCCCGTAATTGCTGGCCGCGACCCCACCCGCACTCCTTTCCGCTGGCCAGCAGTCCGCCGCCGGTCAACGCACGATGGGCCCCGGCCGCGCGTCCTTCAATCCGTGGGCAGGGCAGGCTACGATGCATGAGAGCCTGTACCACATTGAGGGCTTTCACAGAGAGATCTCGCATGCGTGCACTGGTGACGGGAGCTACGGGATTTGTCGGTCGCGCGCTGCTGCGCGAAATTGCTGAGCCAGTAATCCTGAGCCGGGATCCCTTCCGGGCCAAGCGGCAACTCGGCCGCGACCTGGAGGTACACGGCTGGGATCCCATGCTCCAGCCGCCTCCGGCCGAGGCCTTCAAGCAAGTGGTGGCCGTGTTTCACCTAGCTGGCGAGCCGGTGGCCGCCGGCCGCTGGACGGCCGAACGCATGCGGCAGATTCGCGAGAGCCGCGTGCTGGGCACGCTGCGGCTGGTGGAAGCGATGGCTCGGTTGGATGAGCGGCCCCGCGTGTTGGTTTCTGCCTCGGCCGTGGGCTACTACGGGGACCGGGGAGATACCGAGCTGGACGAGAGCGCGTCCCCCGGCAACGACTTTCTGGCCGAGGTGTGTCAGGCGTGGGAAGAGACAGCGGGGCGAGCACGCGAGGCGGGCATCCGCGTGGTCTGCTTGCGGATCGGCGTGGTGCTAGGACCGGGCGGTGGTGCCCTGGCAAAAATGCTCCCTCCCTTTCGCTTAGGACTTGGAGGCCGGCTAGCCAGCGGCAGGCAGTGGATGCCGTGGATCCACCTCGACGATGTCGTGGGCCTGTTCCGCCATGCCGCCATGCACAGCGAGATCGATGGGCCCTTGAACGCCGTCAGCCCCCAGCCCGCAACGAATCGCGAGTTCACCCGCACGCTGGCACGCGTGCTCCGCCGCCCTGCCATCCTCCCCGTCCCCGGCCCCATGCTACGGCTAGCCCTTGGCGGTTTTGCCGACGTGCTGCTCTGCTCCCAGCGCGTGCTGCCCAAGCGAGCGATCGAGACAGGTTACACGTTCCGCTACCCGCAGCTCGAAGATGCCCTGGCGGCTGCCATACGGCCGCCCCAGCCGCAGGCAGAAGGCACAGGCAGCAAGGTGCGCACGTCGGGCTGAGGCCCCGGCGATGGCCAGCCTTTCCTGTGCAGCAGCGGTCACCCGCCGGCAGCGGACCCTGCCCGGCGGTACAAGCACTTGAGCGCCCGCCGTGCGCGACGCTCGCATCCGCTCGACGATTTCGGGCGCACGAGGCCTCAAGCTGAGGACCGCTCTGGCTCCTCGCTGATCTCAGGCGCAAGAGCCGATCAACTGCGGCATGGTATCGCCCACGCGAAGGTATCGGCCACACCAGGCTGTGTGGCCTCCGAGCCAGTCCACGAGGAGCTTAGGCGTGCCGCGAGGGCCGGCTGCCGGGGTCGAAGCACGCGCGGGCATCGACTCCCAGGCTTGCCAGTCCCGAAACCACGAATGCAGCCAGCATCAGCCACATGGCCTCGTTCCAGTCGCCGTTGGCGTCCCAGCGGCGCAAGACTGCGCCGGCCAACATGGGAGATACTGCCGCGCCGAGGTTTCCCCACATGTTGCCCCAACCCAGGATCATGCCTACTTGCTTGCCGCCCACGTCCTGCATGTAGGCCCAGCAGGCGGGTACGCCCAGATCTGTGGCCAGGGCCACCAGGGCAAAGCAGGCGGTCTCTGCCCATGGGTCATCGAACCACAGGACGCCCACGTATCCCAGCGCGGCGAGAAAGCGAGAGCCGGCCAAAGGCAGGGCACGCCCCCAGCGCACGCCCCACCAGCGCACGGCCCGGTCTGCCAGCGGCCCGCCCAGGAGCATGGCCAGCATACCCACCACCAGCACCACACTCACCATCAGGCCGCCGGTAACATTCGGAACGCGTTTTACATTGTTGAGATAGTCAGCCAGCTTGGTGATCAGAAACACCCAGCCGACATTCGTGGCAAACTGCAGCAGGCACATCAGCCACATGTTGAGGCTGCCGGAGAGCCGCAGCAAAGTCTTCAGTATGCTGGCGGTGGGATGATGCGCAGGGCGGTCCGAGCCGTGCATACGGCCCGACGCGGCGACGCTTGCATCCCCGCCCATCCCTGCGTGGCGTGCCACCATGGCTCGCTCGGCCTCGTTACAGCTCGGGTGATCGTCGGGCCGTTCTCGAACCACCAGCCAGAAGGCGAAAGCCGTCAGAGCGCCGATCAGGCCGTACAGCACCATCACGGGCCGCCAGCCCCGGCACGCCTCGATGAGCACGGCCGTCAGATAGGGCGCCATGGCGCCGCCCACGCGCCCGCCAAAAGCGACCAGGGCGCTGGCCGACGCCCGCTCGTGAAAGGGCATCCAACGCGAAAGCAGTGCCCCGGCCGTGGGGTACGCGCCCGCCTGCGCAGCGCCCATGCCCATCCGCAGCACGGCCAGCCCCACAAGGCCCGCGGCCAGCCCGGTTAGGCCCGTGCATAACGACCACGCCAGCACGTAGCCCGCCAGCACGTAACGCGCCCCATAACGGTCGCTCAGCCAGCCCGAGGGAACTTGCAGCAAGGCGTAAGTCCAGAAGAAGGCACTCAGCGTGAAGTCGGTCTCCGCCGCGCTCAGCGCCAGCTCGCTCCGCACACTTTCGTGCTTGAGCACCTCAGAGATGCATACGCGGTCAAGGTAGAGCGCCACGGCCGTGAGCATGGTCAGCCCCGCAATCCACCAGCGTACACGGGTCGGGCGGATTGCCGCCCGCCCAGTGTGCGCCAAGGCCGTGGTGTCTCGCTCTTCTAAGGTCATCAGATTTCACGGCGGACGCCACAGGCAGGCGTATTCCGCCCATCCGGTGTTGCGGCACGCATCATAACGAACATGTCGGAGCGGCCGGCCGTCGCTGCGCACGCCTCGAGCCTACTACCGACTCCGCACGGCAGCACAGACTGTCGTGCCTGATCTTCGAGTTCCCAATGCATGGCTCGATTACTCTACCTGCCACAGGCAGGAACGGCTTCCCATCGCAGCAAATCAACCCACCATGTCACGCCGCTTTCTCGGCCGCAAAGCGTCTCAATGTCGTCACGCGCCATACGCATGATGATGAACGGCAATTGCCGTGGCAAGCAGCCAGCCCGCAACGAAATCTCGCCTGCCGCACAAGACCGCCCCGTGAGCAAGCAGACGCGCATCCGCGGGCTGACATCTATCAGCAGGCCGCCTTCTGTCAGCAGCCTGACGCCCATCCGCAGGCCGATGTCCGAGAGCCGGACGACGCCCATTGACTGCCTGCCAGCGCGGAACCGCAGCGGGCGCTGGCCGCTGGATCTGCCCCTGCTCGGGCGGTAGGGTAGTGGCATGCACTCGTTGTGCCGGCCAGGTCCCGCGAGCAGCGTCGGGCCGGCCCCAGCCCCCGCCGCCTCCTAGGAATCGGCTGCCATGAATCGCGCCTCCGCTTTCTGTCTCGTGTGCGTCGTCTGCCTCACTGTTTCGCCCGCCCTGTGCCAGCAAGCCGACGATCCGGTTCCCGACGGCTTCGTACCTCTGTTCAACGGCCGCGACTTCACCGGCTGGAAGGTGCCTGAAGGCGACAACGGGCACTGGCGCGTGATCGACGGAGTCATCGACTATGATGCCCGCAGCGAGGCATCGGGAGACAAGTCGCTCTGGACCGAGCAGGCGTTTGGAGACTTCGTGCTGCTGGTAGACTGGCGGATCAAGGAAACGCCCTATCTGAACCCGCGGGTACCGATCATCCTGCCGGACGGCACTCACAAGCTGAACGAGCGTGGGGAGGAGATCCGCATGGTGGTGCCGGACTCGGACTCAGGAATCTTTCTCCGAGGCCAGCCGAAGAGCCAGGTGAACATCTGGTGCTGGCCGATCGGCTCGGGCGAGGTGTATGGCTACCGCATGGACGCGAGCATGCCGCCCGAGGTGCGTGCGGGCGTCACGCCCAAGGTGAACGCAGACCGGCACATCGGCCAGTGGAACCGCTTTGAGATCACCTTGCGCGGCGAGCGTCTGACCGTGGTCCTCAACGGCAAGCTAGTGCTGGAAGAGGCGAGGCTGCCCGAGATTCCCGCACGAGGCCCCATCGGCCTGCAACACCACGGCTCCATGCAAGATGGGGCCTGGACCTCGCCGCCGAGCCTGGTGCAGTTTCGCCGCATTTACATCAAAGAGCTATGAGCCAGCAACCGAACGAGCAACAGGCGGCGGCACCGGCCTCCTTTGAAGAGTCTCTGGCGCGTTTGGAGCAGATTGTGCGCGCCCTGGAAGATGGCGAGCTGAGCCTGAGCGAATCGCTGGCCCAGTACGAGCAAGGCGTGAAATTGCTGGCACAGTGCCATGCCTTTCTGGAACAGGCCGAGCGAAAGATCGAGCTGCTCACGGGCGTGGATGAACAAGGCCGCCCGATTACCGAGCCTTTTGCCGATCCCGCCGGCGCCTCGCTGGAAGAAAAAGCCCAGGCCCGCAGCCGCAGACGAAGTGCGCCGGGGGACTAGCCGGCCACAGGATTGCCGTCTGCCTCTCGCGTGCACAGTGCGGTGGTGCTTTGTCTGCTCTGTTGTCCATTTCGCTCATGTTCGCCTCTCCCCTGACCAGGGCGGAGGGTCGGCCGCTGCCGCCTTACACCGGCCGCACAGCCGGTTGAGTTGGGCGGACGGCCAGCGGCGAGCGTCCCGGCTGCGGCGAGCGTCCAGCCTACGGCGGACCTTCCGGGGGTGCCGAGCGGCAGGAACGAGTGAGCCTCCCAGGATGAGCTGCCCAGCGTGAGTCGGTCGGCATGGCTCGGCTCGCATGAAGCGACAGCATTTGCCGCTCGCCATCGCCCGCTTAGCATTTTCCCCCCATCACCCGCGCAGCATGCCCCCGTGTGGAAGACGGTGGCGCAGGCGCACTGCTGCCTACGGCTGCTCAATCGCCACGACGAGGTAGGTCAGGTAGCGGTAATCGTCGCGCTCGTAGAGGATCGCCACTTGCCCCTCGCCCAGCCATGCCAGTGCCGAATAAGCGGCAGCGCCCGCGTCGATCAGACGCTCGACAGGCCAGGTAGCACCTTCGTCGAAACTGACCCTCAAGGTAAGGCGATGGCGCGTGGTCGACGAGGCCGGATTGGCAAAGCACAGCAGCCGGCTCCCGTCAGGCCGCTCGACAGAGATCAGGCTCGCCTGGCACATGGGCTCGACCAGGGTGGCATCGAACGACACGTCGCTCCAGGTAGCGCCTCCGTCGTGACTTCGTGCCACGGCGCGGCGGCCGCCGCGCTCGGGGCGGCCGCCATCTCTCCCCCAGTAGTTGCGCATGTTGATCAGCAACGTCCCGTCTCCCAGCTCGGCGAGCTGGCACTCGTCCGTATGAGGGCTGACGCTCTCGCCCGCCCGCCAGGTGTGGCCGCCATCATCGCTGAAGATGGCGTGAGAGTGCATCACACGGCGGCCCTCCCGCTCTTCGCTGTGATCGCAGGGGATCACCAGCCTCCCGGCATGCGGCCCTCGTTTGAGCTGGATGCCTATGCCGGGCCCCGTGGCATACCATCCCCACTCGCTGCGCTTTACAGATGCCGTGACATCGACCGGGGCGCTCCACGTGCGTCCATCGTCGGTGCTTTTGGAAAACAGCACATCCGTGTTGTTCCTGCAAAAGGCCAGCCAGATGGTCTGAGTCTGCCCATCCACCACCGCACACGGATTGCCGATGGTGACGGGCGCGTCGTCTCCCTCCTCGTATACAACCTGGGGCGCTTCCCAGGTACGGCCGCCGTCCGTGCTGCGCCGCAGCAACAGATCGATGTCTCCGTCGTCATTGCGGCTGGTCTTGCGCCCCTCGCAAAAAGCCAGCAACGTCCCCCCCGGCGTGCCCAGCAGAGCTGGTATGCGATACGTGTGATACCCTCCCATCCCGCTGGTAAACAGATCCGACCGCTCCGCCTCGTCCCCGGCAACCGCAAGATATCCCGGCCACGCTGCCAACACTGCCACACAGCCCAGCCATCGCTGCCGCAGGCCAACGCTCCCCCCACACGCTCCACCAACAGCGGCAAGATGACGCCCCCACCAGGCTGCCAACAGCACCAGGTCGCATGCCCATAGGGACAAGAAATCGGCTGACATCAAGCACTCCTTGGCGGCAGATGCCAGTGCCGTCCCCGCCGGCAGGCAAGTGCCGTCTCACACAAAGATGCTCGGAACCGTGCCGACCAGCACGCTCAGCCGGCGATGCCTCGCCCGCCCCGGAGTTTACGGCAGCCGGGGACGTGCGCGCTCGCGGTCGGGACGCGGCCGCAATTCCGTATGTGCCCTCGCTATGGGGGCATGCTCGGCTGTGCAGCCCGGACCGCGTGGACGTAAACGCTTTGTTGCAGCGTCAAGCGTACCGTCCTCCGCAGCATTTCACAACGGTCTGGCGATCGCAGCGAGGGAGCTTTGCCCCTGCTGCCACAATCGCTGCCCACCACGCCTGCGGTCCGTGCGTGATTTCTGCCTGCTAGCCGGGGAGCAGTTCCCGCTGGCCAGCATGCCGGTGCGCGGTTCGGTGAGAACTGTCAAGCTGCAATGCGCTTGAACGTATCAACCGAGATGGATATATATGAAAACCTGCCTCGCAGTCGGTCTGCGAGGCGAGTGACGGCCACACCCCCAGTGTACGCCCATGCAGCACAGTTGGCTGGGATCGCATGCGTTTGCGCATTGGAGGCCGCGTGCCCGGGAGGGGCTGGTGCTTACCAACCGGCGGGGGATGCTCAAGGCCGGTTTGGCCGGTGTTGCGGGCTTGACGGTACCGGCGCTGTTGCGTGCGCGAGCGGAGCCGACAGCCGGGCGCGCGGGGGCACCGGATGGCAAGAGCTTGATTCTGTTGTGGATGGCGGGTGGGCCTAGCCATATCGACACATTGGATCCGAAGCCGGGGCGTCCGAGCGAGATCCGCGGGCCGTTTGGTGTCACGGAGACGCGTCTGCCGGGGGTAACGATCTGCGAGCACCTGCCGCGGCTGGCAGCATGTCTGGATCGATTCACCTTGATTCGATCGGTGGATTGCCGTTTTTCTAACCATGAGCCGAACATGGTGATGCAGACGGCCAACCGAGCGGCCGAACCGCGAGAGAATGCGGAGGCGGAGTGGTATCCGTCGATTGGTTCCGCGGTTTCGGCCTGGCACGGGGCCAATGCGGCGGGCATGCCGGCGTACGTGGCCTTTCAGACCTCGCGGACGCACATTGGCTACGCCGGCTACCTTGGGGCGCAGCACGACCCGTTCATCGCCAATCGGGCGGCGGCGCTGCCGGTTTATGACCATGTGGGGGCAGATACGGGACGTATCCACACGCCGGAGCTGTTCCGCTTTGCGGCGGGGCTGAGTGTGGAGCGGCTGCTGGAGCGGCAACGGCTACTGTCCGGTATCGACAGATTGCGGCGCGAGTGGGATGCCTCAGGCGCCATGCAGGCGATGGACGCGTATCAGCAGCAGGCGGTCGAGATGGTACTGGGCAGGCGGGTCCAGCAGGCATTCGACCTGGCGCAGGAGCCCGAGGCGGTACGTGAGCGTTACAGCTCGCACCTATGGTGCCAGGAGGCGTTGCTGGCACGCCGCCTGGTGGAGGCCGGCGTTGCCTTTGTAACCATCGACCTCTCGTACCATCCGGCCTCCGGTACGTGGGATACGCACGGGGACAATATCCCGCCCTATGGCGGCATCAAGAAGGGGCTGGGACCGCTGCTGCCGCTGTTCGATCACCTGATCACCACGCTGGTGCTGGATCTCGAAGAACGCGGCCTGCTGGACGACGTGCTTGTGCTGGCGATGGGAGAATTCGGCCGCACGCCGAGGATCGGCACCCAGGGTTCGACCGATGGCAGGGACCACTGGCCCGTGGTGATGTCGATGTTGATGGCGGGAGGGGGGCTGCGTCATGGGCAGGTCATCGGGGCTAGCGACCGGGACGGGGCGCACATCCAGGACCGGCCTGTGACGCCGGGCGATCTGGCAGCTACCATCTACCGGCACTTTGGCATTCCGCTGGAAGCTGCCTATCTGGACCATCGCGGCCGGCCCCGCCCCCTGCTCGATCACGGCGAACCGATCCGGGAACTTTGTTAACCGCGGGGCGCAGCACACGCAGCTAGGGTCCTGCCTAGCCGCGCGGGCATTACGCCCTCGGCGCGGCTGGCACGTGCCGTTCTTTCTCTGGCTGATCGCTTGGGTCTGCGGAGCACCACGGCCCTCTGCCCGTTCTGCGTACCGCATGCCGTCGGTTTGCACGCGGGGGAGTTGCGGGTATCGCTGCCACGCCCCATAATCCGCGCGATGGAGAAGTCTTACGTTTGTCTGGCTCGGCATGAGAACCAGGCCCGCGGGCTGGCCGCGTTCTGCATCGACTTTCTGGCGGGCCGGCTGGGAGAGGTGGGCACGCGTGCACTGCAAGCCGTGGAGCGCTTCCACCTCGACAGCGTGGCCTGCGCCGTATCGGCCCTGGCGTGCGGAACCAATGCCCCCACCGTATTGCGGCAGGAGGCCCTGGAGTATCCGGCCGTGGGTCGGAGCGGCGCCGTATGTTTTGGCTCCCGGCTGCGGGTGATGCCAGAGAAGGCGGTGCTGGCGAATTGTGCGGCGGTGCGGGAGTGGGACGCCAACGGCACGAACTTCGGCTATGATCCGCTGCGCGGCCATACAGCGGGGGAGTTCGGCCACAACGACTTTTATCCGGTGGCGGTGGCGGGCGCGAGTGTGGCGGCGAGCGACGGGGCCAAGGCGTTGCGGGCCATGCTGTTAATCGATGAGATTCGCGGCAGGCTGGCAGAGGTGTTCTCGCTCAAGGAGCACAAGCTGGACCACGTGATACATGGGGCCATCGCCTCGGCAGCCGTGTATGGGGCACTGTTGGGAGCGAGCGTCGAGCAGATCGAGTCAGCACTGGGCCTGCTCGTGGCGCACTACATACCGTTTCGGGCCATTCGCGCGGGCCATCAGCTTTCAGACAGCAAGGGGGCCAGCGCGGCGATTTCCGCAGAGATGGCCGTGCTGAGCGTGCACCGCGCACTGCGTGGATTTCAGGGGCCGGCGGACGTGTTCCGCAATCCCCAGGCCATTTTCTGCCTGTTTGGCCGGCCCGATCGTGCCGGGGAAAGTCCCTTCGATCTGGTGCTCACTGCCAGGGGGGACGATTTTGCCGTGTGCGGCATGCATTTCAAGCTCGGCTTGTATGAACACCAGTCGGCCGGCGCCATCCAGGGACTGATCGACATCTTGCAGCGGCACCCCGCTGTGCTGGAGACGCCGCAGGACGTGCTGCAACTCCGGATCACGATCTACGAACCCGCCTTCAGCATCATTGCCGACCCTGCCAAGCGCGATCCCCGCACGCGCCAAAGCGCCGACCATTCCCTCCCATACATCGTGGCCACCCTGCTGCGCAAGGCATTCGAGCAGCGGCAAGCCGGCTGGGCCGAGTTGATGCTCCTGCCCGCCGATTACGAACCCGCCAGCCTGTTCCACCCCCTCACCCGCGAGTTGATGCAACGCATCGAGCTGTGCCACGGCGGACCCGAATATGACACACGCTATCCCGACGGCATTCCTACCACCGTCGAGCTGCAACACCGTCGCCTGGGCTGGCTGTCCAGCGGCCTGATTCTATACCCGCTGGGACATGCTCGCTGCACCGACCAGCAGCTCGATCGCTTGCTAGCCGAAAAATTCCGCCGCCTCGCTCAGTTGGGCGTCGATGAACCGCGGCGACTCTGGGAGCGATTGCAACATCTCCAGCAGCGCTCGGCCGAGGAGGTTGCAGACCTGTACACCTTTCCGATTCGGAATCTGCTGTGATTTGCGGCGTGTTAAATCTGCACAAGCCAGCGGGCATGACGTCGCGGCGCGTGGTGGACGTGGTAGCGCGTCTGGTGCGTCCGGCGCGCGCCGGGCACGCGGGGACGCTGGACCCGCTGGCCAGCGGCGTGTTGGTGGTCTGCGTGGGCAGGGCCACGCGGCTGATGTCCTATGTGCAGCAGATGCGCAAGCAGTACCGCGCTTGCTTTTTGTTGGGCTGCAGCAGTCCCACGGACGACGTGCAGGGAGAGGTGCAGATGCTGGCCTCACCGCCGGTGCCGTCGTGGGAGGACATCGAACGTGCGTGCGCTGTGCAGCGGGGAGAGATCTTACAGCGACCTCCGGTATTTTCAGCGATCAAGGTGCAGGGACACAGGGCCTACCGCCTGGCACGCGCCGGAGAAACGGTGGAATTAGCAGCCCGTCCCGTGCATGTCTATCGGCTGGAAATCTGCCGCTATGATTATCCGGAGCTGGAGCTGGCCATCGAGTGTAGCGCCGGCACCTATGTCCGTGCCCTGGGTCGCGATGTAGCAGAGGCGCTGGGTACCGCCGCCGTGATGAGCAGCCTGGTGCGCACGGCTGTGGGCCCCTTCACCCTGGCCGACGCCGTGCCCCTTGAGTCGCTGCGACCTGAGACGCTTTCTCAAATACTGCGGCCCCCCCGCGATGCCGTGGCCATGCTTCCCCGAGTACAACTCGCGCCCCAGCAGATCCAGCGCATCCAGCATGGCCAGGGCGTGCAACTTGCTGGCTGCCCGCCAGGGGAACTGGCTGCATGCAATGCGGCGGGAGAGCTGGTGGCCGTGCTGCGCCCAGCGGGCCAGATGTGGCGGGCCCACATTTGCCTCGTCGGCTAGATCAGCGGTGCGGCCTGTCCCTGCGCGCCTGCCGTGTGGCGCGCTGCTGCGAGCGTCCCGCAAAACGCCACCCGCCCCGACAAGGTACGGCGACGGCGGCTCGCGGCGCCGCGTTGCAGGGGAGTAAGGGTGCCTCGCGGAACGCAAGGCAAGGGCATGCGCATTGCTCCGGGCGCCTCGCTGACATTGAGTCTCGATTGCATTTGCGCTGGCGCCCGCCGCGTTAGCAAGGACGGAAGTAGAAAAAATGAAGCAGCGGGCGGCGCTGCCCCTGGACATGCGTCCGTCTGCTCCCTACAATCTCCGCGCTTCTTGATGTTTACGCTACCTCTGACCCTGATGCATCGAGCATACCCGTGACCACGCTGGGCCAAGCAGAGCGCCGCCAGGCGCGACCCAAGCGACGCGGCCCTGGTCTACGTCAGATGCGAGATTCAGGGTCGGCAGGCTGTCCAATCTAGCATGTGTTACGTCGCAAGCCCGCGAAGCCCGCTGACCGTCTCTGCACGGCTTTGCGCGGTTTGCTCACAGCGAAGGAGCACGATCCATGCAAGGCAACCCGCAGGTCATCGAGGCCCTTAATCGAGGCCTGACCATCGAGCTGACCGCCATCAACCAGTACTTTTGCCAGGCCAAGATGTGCAAGAACTGGGGCTACCATCGGCTGGCCAAGAAGCACTATGAAGAGTCTCTGGGGGAGATGAAGCATGCCGAGATGCTGATCGATCGGATTTTGTTTCTGGAGGGCGTGCCGGAGATCGCGCGCTACGACGTGATCCGCGTGGGCACCACCGTGCCTGAGCAGTTCGAGAACGACCTGGCCCTGGAGATGCGCGGCGTGCAAACCTACAACCAGGCCATCCACCTCTGTTTGCAGGTGCAAGACGCCGGCAGCCGCGAACTGCTCGAGCACATTCTCAAAGACTCGGAAGAGCACGTCGACTGGCTTGAAACGCAGCTCGACCTCATCCGCGAACTCGGCCTGCAAAACTACCTGGCCGAGCAGATGGGCGAAGAGTCGGAGTAGCGGGCCTTCTCAGCCGACCACGCCCCGTCGGATCAGGTACGCACGCAGCACCGCACGGCAGGCAGTGCAACCATCGCCCGCGCCGGTGCATACGATCACGTCACGCAGACTTTGCACCACGCCGGCGTGAATCGCCTCCTCCACCATCGCCTCCGTCACTTGCAAACAGTGGCAGAGAATGCGGGTGCCCGCCCCGTTCGCTTCGGCCATGCCAGCGCTGCCCGGCCCCGCCGGTTGGCATGCTCCCTTGCCAGCCTGCTGCTGGACCATGGAGCAGCCGCCGGCAGCGCAACCATCTGCTGCCTGCTGTGCATGCGCGGGGGCCGTCGGAAACCGGATCATCGCCGCCTGATCAATCCGAGCAGGTCGCTCGGCCTACATCTGCTATTCGGTCAGCCATACGCCGGACTTGATACTGAGTCTCAGTACCGTAAATTTACCGTGGAGGGACCCAGCAGGTCAAGCGGCCTAAACCAGGTAGGCCCGCATGCCGCGTGGCGGCTGCCCGCCACGCAAAGCGGTCGGCAAGACGCCACCTACCGCGCCTGCACGCTTGACAACGCTCTGCCATCCTAATGTCGGGGGATGGCGGAGTGCCACGCACGCCGGCGCAAACGCGGCGGTGGTATCAGCCACCGTGCCGGGGCAGCTTGGGCCTGGCATGCGTATCCGCTGGAGTCTTGCGGTGCCGGCAGCTTCTCAATCCTGCCTCGGTGTTGGCATGAAGGGAGGCTTACCCAACTCTGCCAGCATATCGTGGTTAGGATTCATATGGTTGACTGCTTCGCGCAGGGCAATGCCGCAGGTTAAACTCTGATGGGTGTAAGGCTTGCCCATTGGGCCGTTTTCGGCAGGCTCGTTGTGCATGTTGCGGAACGGGTGGCGGACGCCTGCCGGGCGTAGGGAGCGGAAAGCGAGTGCGCTGCGCGCTTACGCGTGGCGAAGTGATAGAACCAGGCCTGCCAGGGCGCCGGCTGCGCGCAGCGGCGCTGCCACGTGCCAGGCGGGCAGGAGAGAAACTGGCATGCGTAGACGGAGTACGCCACCGCGACGATTGGTGGATCCATGATTGTATTGCACGGAGGTTTGCTCGAAGGGGGCCAGCTCGTACTGTGGGGAGAGCGTCCCATTGCGAACGGCGCGGCGACGAAGCCGGCTGCCACGCCTGCGGGAACCGCTCCCGAATCTCCCTACGATGCTGGGGCGGCGGAGTTGTTTCGGGCGCTGGAGTCGGCGTCGCTCTGGTTTGCCAGTCCTAAGC
>JAIMBC010000086.1 GCA_023511675.1 Pirellulales bacterium | reverse complement strand
CAACATGGTGGCACAGTTCCAGAATCAGGGCCCAGGTAAACTGGGCCACGGCGGCGGTGCCGTACTCCGGCACATTTACCACCACCACGCCTCTGCGGCGGGCCGCCGCCACGTCCACCATGTTGTATCCCGTGGCAGACACGGCCACCAGCCGCAGCCGTGGAAGCAGCTCCAGATCTGTAGCTGCCAGGGGCTGCTTGTTCACCACCAGAATCTCGGCGTCTCGTGCCCGCTCGAGCAGCAGCTCCGGTGGCGTGCGGTCGTAGACCACCAGCTCGCCGAGTGCAGCCAGGGGATCCCAGGGGTTATCGCCCGGATTGAGGGTGTAGCCGTCGAGCACGACGATTCGCATGGCTGGCTTGTGCCGGGCTGGCAAAGGCTGGGATGGCTGGTCCAGGGGTTGCAAAGCTTGCTAGGGCGGCTGCGGTACACCATAACGCTAGCGTGCGGCGCGTCCAAGAGCGGGCGCAGCCGCGTCCATGGTCCAGCTCGGGAGTGAGTCCGTGCACGTGTTGTTGGTCCATCCCAGCCCCCTGCTCTACTCCGAGATCTACCTGCGGCTCGAGCCGCTGGGCCTGGAGCTGGTGGCGGAAGCGGCACGCCGTGCCGGCCATCGCGTGGCGCTGCTCGACTTGCAAGTATTCGGGCACGGCGACTTCTGGCGGCAGGTGAAAGCCCGGCCTGACGCCATCGGCTTTTCTCTCAACTACCTGGCGAATGTACCCGAGGTGATCGACCTAGCACGCGCCGCGCGCAGGCTGCTGCCCGGGGTGTTCATCTTTGTGGGCGGCCACAGTGCCAGCTTCATCGCACCCGAGTTGCTCGAGCATGCCGGCGGCGCCATCGATTGCGTGGTGCGGGGAGAGGGCGAGGGCATCGTCGGGCAACTCCTGGAGGCGGCCGCACACGACCGCCGCCGCATCCACGAGCTGCCCGGGGTGGAAAGCCTCTGGGGAACCGGCCCGCCGCCGATCCGTCTGCCACACATCGACGAGATACCGCCGGCGCGCGACCTCTCGCGCCGCCGGCGCAAGTATTTCCTGGGCATGCTCGATCCATGTGCCTCCATCGAATTCTCTCGCGGCTGCCCCTGGGACTGTACCTTTTGCAGCGCCTGGACCTTCTATGGCCGGAGTTATCGGCAGGCCGATCCAGCACGAGCGGCCGAGGAACTCAAGCGGATCCGGGAGCCTGGCGTGTTCCTCGTGGACGATGTGGCCTTCATCCACGCGGACCACGGACTGGCGCTGGCAGAAGAGGTGGCGCGCCGCGGCATCCGCAAGCAGTACTACCTCGAGACGCGCGGCGACGTGCTGTTGCGTAATCGCGAGGTGTTCCGCCGCTGGCGGGAGCTGGGGCTGCAATACCTGTTTCTGGGCCTGGAAGCGGTCGATGCCGAAGGGCTGCGACGCTACCGCAAGCGGATGGAGCTGGACCGCAGTTTCGAGGGGCTGGCATGTGCCCGCAGCCTCGGCCTGACCGTGGCGGTGAACCTGATTGCCGATCCCGCCTGGGATGCCGAGCGCTTTGCCGCAGTGCGCCAGTGGGCCCAGAGTGTACCCGAGATTGTGCACCTGACCGTGAATACTCCTTATCCGGGCACGGAAACCTGGCCCAGCGAGGCGGCCCGCTGTGTGACGCGCGACTATCGCCTGTTCGACGTGCAGCACGCCGTGTTGCCCACACGCCTGCCGCTTGCCCAGTTCTACGAAGAGCTGGTCCGCACCCAGCAGGTACTGGCACGCAAACATCTAGGCTGGCGCGCCCTCTGCAAGACGGCATGGCATGCCGCGCGGCTGCTGCTGCACGGGCAGACCAACTTCGTGCGCATGCTGTGGAAGTTTCATCGCGTGTACAACGCACGGCGGCAGCTTGCGGATCATCAGCGGCCTGTACAGTATGAGCTGTCGCTGCCGGCGAGCAGCCAGACGGGACGCAGCTTGTACGTGCTGCCGCCGGCAAGCAGTGCGCGCTGAGGCCGGTCCCAGCAGCCACGCCGAGCTGCCCTCGCTCTCAAGACGGCCCGGCCCCGCCCTAGCCGCTGCACGCCAGGTGTGGTAGACTTGCAAAACACGCCAACGGCAAGCGGCACGGTTGGTGGCAAGGCCGGCAGTCTCGGCCCTGCTGTAAGGCGGCCCGTACGCGAGAGCCCGAGCGGCGGGCGCGCAATTGCGACGGCGTTGCGCCCCGCGCGGGGGTATTTTGCCGCCGCCATGCCTCGTGTCTGTGCGCCAGGCGACAGGAATCCAGGCCATGATTGTCACCACACGCGAACTTTTCGAACACGCGTACGGCAAGTATGCCGTGGGCGCCTACAACATCAACAACCTCGAACAGACGGTGGGGTTGTTCCGCGGCAACCTGGGCAAGCATCAATCGAACAACGACGCCACGGATCCCGCGGTCGCTGCTCCGTTTATCATTCAGATTTCGCGGGGGGCGCGCAGCTACACGGACAAGCGGTTTCTGGAAGCCATCATTCGCACGGCCGAGGAGATTTTCCCCGAGGCGATCTTTGCCGTGCACCTGGACCATGGGACGGAGGAGGTGTGTTACGAATGCATCGAAAGCGGGTTTTACTCTTCCGTGATGATCGATGCATCGCACGAGGAGTTCGAGAAGAACGTGGCCATCACCCGCCGCGTGGTGGAGCGGGCGCACGAGCGTGGCGTCTCCGTCGAGGCGGAGCTGGGCATGCTGGGAGGCGTGGAAGAGGACATCCAGGTCGATGCCGCGCATGCCTGCCTTACCGACCCTGACCAGGCCGTGGAGTTCGTGCAGCGCACGGGCTGCGATTCGCTGGCCGTGGCCATCGGCACCTCTCATGGGGCCTACAAGTTCAAGGGAAAGCAGGGACTGCACTTCGACCGTATCCGCGCCATCCAGCAACGGCTGCCTGGCTTCCCCCTGGTCATGCACGGCGCCAGCAGCGTACCGCGCTGGCTGGTGGACCGCATCAATGCCGCAGGCGGCAACTTGCCAGATACCAGCGGCGTACCGGAACAGGAGTATCTGCCCGCCGCACGCCTGGGAGTAACCAAGGTCAACATCGATACGGATGGACGCCTGGTGTGGTGCGCCGTGCACCGCGAGGTGTTTCGGGACGCGCCAGAGGAGTTCGACCTGCGCACGCCCGGCAAACGGTTCATGGCTGAGTATGCGGCTTTCATCACCAGCCGCAACAAGCTGCTGGGTTCGGCAGGCCAGCTTGAAGCCGTACGGGCCACGCTGGCGGTTCGGACGTAGCCGCCCCAGGCCAGCAGGGGGGCAGCAGCTTGCAGGATCGGCACGGCGGCTCGCTGGATCGGCGCGGCTGCTTTCAGGCTTACTGCGGCGGCAGGCTACTTGCCATCGCCCTCCCCAGCTAGGCCAGAGGCTTCTGACAATTGAGGATCGCGCCCTGGTGCCAAGAGCACGTCTGCCTGCGGTTGCAAGAGTCGGATCAGCACCAGCTTTTGCTCCTCTCGTCCCGAAATCCGCTCGCCGAAAAGCTGCCGGCCAATGGTACCAGCCTGTTCGGGCCACGCGCCCATCAACAGCGACTGACCCGGAGCAAGCACCGCGGAGAGACGTAGCTCGTCGAACGACTCGCGTGCCGGCCCAAACTCATAGTGCATGATGCCCTGGCGCGCCACCACGGTCCGCTGTGGCTCCCCATGCTCGATCTGGGGAGTCAGCTCCAGCCGTATCCGCCCGTCTCCCAGACCGTGTACCTCCAGGGCCAGCAACCCCATCACCTGCCGATACGTGCGCCCCGCCACTTCTCCCTGCTCATTACGAACCAGCACGGCCAGCTCGGCGTGCCGCGCAAATTCCCCCGTGGTGATGATCCGGCCCTGCTGGCCGCTGCGGATCTGCAACAGCCGCCGCGCAAGCCGCGGCTGCTGTGCTACCTCGAGCAACTGCGTGCTCTCGGGATCTTCGGCCGGCCGCTCGGGAAGATTCATGGCTTGCACCAGCGGCTCGGGCAGTTGCACTCCCACCAAGCCCGCGCGGAGGCCGTTGGCCGCCAGCAATCTCCGCGTACCTGGCGGCAATTGCTGCTCGTCTACCTGCTCCCAGAGATGCTGGGAGAGCGGCAGATCATCAGGCAGGTAGCGGAGCACAAAGATCTCCAGCCCCACGCTTTCCGGCGGCTTCTGGGCCGGCGCCAGCAAGGCTGTGTGCCGCGCGGGAGCCGCGGCGCAGCCAGACCAGAACCACGCCAGCAACGCCAGAATTGCAGCGTGCAGGGTTTTCCGCTTGCTATGGGACGGCCAAGCCCGGCTGCGCTGCGGCCCCTCCGGCAGTCGGCCGCCATCCAGTGCTAGCATTTGGCAGGTATCCTACCCGCGGCAGATCGCAGAGATGCCCGATCGAGGGGCGAAGCGTAACGGGCAGGCGTGACACTGTCAATGCCGCTGCCGTTTCCAGCCCCCAACGCCCCAACGGAACGCATTCGCCGAGGGGCCAGATGGAGGGGCACGCTCCTTCGTGGCCGTGATTGGCGCATGCCGTTTGCGCTTGCCCGGACGCGACGGAGCGCGTCCCTCCAGGTCAGCGCCGCGCTCGGCGATGGAGGGCCACGCTCCGTCGGGGCCGTGATCGGCGCGCACGGTTCGCGCTCGCCCGAACGCGACAGAGCGCGTCCCTCCAGGGGGGCCGGACGCGGAAGAGCGGCTACGCCCTCGGGGCGGATCTTGGGCAGTGGCTGGGTTGCCGCCAAGCTTAGAGGCGGTTGTGGCGGCCCACGCGCCTCACCGTACTGGCCTGGGGGCCATTGTCTCCCAGCTCTTCCACGAAGGCCACTTCGGTGCCGATTTGCAGTTTGTCAAAGGCATTGTGCAGCACGCTGGCCCGGTGGAAGTAGACCTCCCGGCCGTCGGGCGTGGTCAAGATGCCATAGTCCTCGTCCGGCACAAGGCGTGTGACCCGGCCGTGAGGCAGAGGCGTGTGCGTTTTCACGGCCAGCCGACGGCGGCGGACGAAATCTTCCAGCCGGCGGCGTGCGGCGTCGAAGGCATCTCGCAGAGCCGTTTGGATGTTGCGGTGCTCTTTATGTTCGGCGGGCTCGCGAGTGATGACGATCTCTTCGTCCGGCAAGGTAATATCGATGTGCACCTCGTACTGGTTGCCGTGGACGTGGTGCTTGCCGGCTGGCTCCACCACCACACGGCAGCTCATGATGTCCTGTGCAAAGCGATCCAGGCGGGCGGCCTTTTCGCGCACCATGGCCTCGATCGCCGCTACGCGTTTCATGCCGCGGAAAGACACTTGCAGCGGTAGTTTCATTGCCATCACCTCGCGGAGGGACGTTGCGCCGTGCAAACGCGCGGCCGGGGTCGAGCAGGTCTGATGGCCGTGGCCCTGTGCGGCAGCCCAGGCATCAGGGCCACAGGGAACGCAGCTCCTCAGGCAGGCCCTGCTTGAGTTTCTCCACCTCGCCGCTGGTAAGGTGTTCGCTCAGCACTTCGAGGACGGCTCGCGTGATTGTGTCCACGTCGGTGCCGAGTTCTGGAAACTCCTTGGCTACCTGAGCGAGAAACTCTTCTCTGTGGCGTACTCTGAGCGGCTTGCCGTGGGGGTGCCACCCTTCATAGAAGATGCCGCGGACCAGCAGCGGAAGCTGGGCAGCCAGCGCTGCGGCCTGCTCGACCGTCAGACGGTCTCGCAATACGTGCAACACGGCTCGCAAGGCAAAGTATGCCCGGTGGGGATCCTCCCAGCCCATCCGCTGTTGCAAGTCGTTGAGCCAGGCATGCGTGATCTGCAGCGTCGTGTCAAATGGCTTCAATCCAGTGTGCGTCATGGCCAAGACCTCCGTGGTCCGCTCGCACGGTTGATGCGTTCGCGCATCACCCCACACGGCGCCGCGGCAAGCGCGATGCCGCCACGTGCAGGCGTCCGTCTCTGTTGCCGGCATGCCGCCGGCGCTTTCTGCGCTCTTGACAGAGCAAGCGGTGTGCCAAACGCGGCAGGGGCTTCAGCCGTACGCGCCCGCTCGACGGACTGCCGCAAGGAAGGCTCCTCCCACCCGCCTACCCTCGCGTGCGTGCCGTAGCCTTCACGCGGCGACGCGCCTTCCATGCGGCACCAAGCCAGAAGTACGCTGCCGGAGGGGCATCTCAGCCGACCCTCAAGCAACGGTGAAGCGAGCTTCCGGGGCTCAGAGAGGAGTCGGCCGCCATGGCGCCGACCGCTCGGGCTGCAATCGCTCCCCTGCGAGCATGGAGTGGCAAGCCGGGTGTGCCCCTTCGCACACGTTGTGTGGCCGGGCGGCGGCCAGCCCTTGCATGCTAGGGGCGGCCAGGTCTGACCTCTGCTGCTCTGCTCCGTCAGGGGCCGGCGGCTCTTGAGCGCGTGCGGCCGCGCAGCCACAATGGCGGCTTTCCAACCCATTTCCTGCCGGCCGCCTTTTGCGTAGGCAACGTATGCGTTTCTGGCTGTCTGTTGCCCTGCTGAGCTGTGTGAAACTTGCCATGGCCCAAACTGCCGACGAGTCCGCACGCAAGTTGATTGCTGAGTACGAGCGCGATCTGCGCCCCCTGGAAATCGAGGTCAACCGCCGTTGGTGGGACGCGAACGTTACCGGTTCCGATGAGGCGTTCCGCGCCAAGGAAGAGGCCGAGACCCGGCTCGACCTGGCGCTGGCCGATCGGCAGCGGTTTGCCCGCCTGCGTGCCTGCCGCCAAGCACGCCCCAGCACGCCGCTGCTTGCGCGACAGATCGAGCTTTTGTACTTGCAGGCCCTGCCCAAGCAGGTAGATCCCGATCTGCTCCGCCGCATGGTGGCGCGGGCCAATGCCATCGAGCAGCAATTCAACGCCTATCGCGCCCGCGTGGGGGACGAGCAGCTTACAGACAGCCAGGTTCGCAAGGTGCTCAAAGAGTCTCAAGATAGCGCTCGGCGGCGTGCCGTCTGGGAGGCCAGCAAGCGCGTCGGCGAACGGGTGGCCAGCGATCTGCTGGCACTGGTAGAGATGCGCAATCAGGCCGCCCGCGAGCTGGGCTTTGCTGACTATCACGCCATGCAGCTCCAGCTCAGCGAGCAGGACCAGGCAGATTTGGTGCGGTTGTTCGACGAACTCGATCAGCTCACGCGCGAACCGTTCAGCCAGCTCAAGCAGGAGCTGGACCGGCACCTGGCATCCCAGTACGGCATCGACACGGCGGAACTGCGGCCCTGGCACTACCAGGATCCGTTCTTTCAGGAAGCCCCCTGGCTGGGAGGCGCCAACCTCGATGCCGTGTATGCCCAGCAAGACTTGCTGGAGTTGTGCCGGCGCTTCTACGCTGGCATCGGCCTGCCGATTGACGAGGTCTTGCAGGCGAGCGATCTGTACGAGAAACCGGGCAAGAGCCCGCATGCTTTTTGCACGGACATCGATCGCGAGGGAGACGTACGGGTGCTGGCCAATATCGTGCCCAACGAGTACTGGATGAGCACCATGTTGCACGAGCTAGGCCATGCGGTGTACAGCAGCCGGTACATCCCGCGATCGCTGCCGTATCTGTTGCGGACCGACGCACACACGCTGTGCACCGAGGGCGTGGCCATGATGTTCGAGCGCTTTGCCAAGAGCGCAGACTGGCTGGCCCTGATGGGCGTCGAGGTGGAGGATCCTGCGGCATTCAATCGGGCGGGCGCGGCCATGCGCCGCCAGCGGCTGTTGATCTTCTCGCGTTGGTGCCAGGTGATGTTCCGTTTTGAGAAGGAGCTGTACCGGGACCCCTCGCAGGACTTGAATGCGTTGTGGTGGAGGCTGGTCGAGCAGTATCAGCTCGTCCGGCGGCCGGAAGGGCGCAACGCACCCGATTATGCCAGCAAGATTCACATCGTCAGTGCGCCCTGCTACTACCACAACTACATGCTGGGCGAGCTGTTTGCCTGCCAGCTTCACGCCGCAATGGCGCGCGAAGTGCTGCACAGCGATTCTCCGGCGACGGCCGTGTATGCCGCCAACCCCGCGGTGGGAGAGTTCATGCGCCAGCGCGTGTTTGCTGCCGGCCGCACTTTGCGCTGGGACGAGCTAACGCGGCACGCCACGGGGGCGCCGCTGTCTGCCCAGGCGTTTGCCGCCGAGTTCCGCACCGCCCCCTGAAGTCTGCCGCTGTCCCCCTGCTCCGGCAGGCAGGGGAATTCGACCTGGCGTGGACCGGAAAAATGTGCAGATTGCCCGCTGCTCTGGCAGGCAGGGCGGATTCCTGTGCGTGTGCAGGAAGCAAGCGCGGCGGCATGCCTGTGCGCCAGGCCAGGCGCGTCGGCCTCAGGCAGCCGAGCCGCAAGCAGTGGGACTGGCGGCAGAGGGAAAGCAGGCAGCCACCCCGTGGGCGGCACGCTGCCGGCGGTTGCCGCACGGCTGGTGCGTCGCCGGCGGGCGGCGTCCCAGACGGTCTGTTGGCGGTGGCCGTTAGGACTTGGAGGGGGCTGGCTGCGGCGCGTCGCCCTGGAGGGCGGCAGCCAGTTTACCCAGGGCCTCGGTCTCGATCTGCCGCACGCGCTCGCGGGTCAGGCCGAGGCGCTCCCCGATCTCCTTGAGCGTGCGGGGCTGGTTATCGTCGAGGCCAAAGCGCATCCGCAGGATGGTGGCCTCGCGCGGGTCCATGGTTTCAAGCAGGCGCATGGCGTGCGCCAGGTCGTCGCATTCTACCAGCTCCTCTTCGGGGCTTTTGGTGCGTTCGTCCATCACCATCTCCCCGAGGGACCAGCCGGCATCGGGCTGGTCGGTTTGGGGCGTGGAGTTGTAGATGCGAATGGCCTTCTTGATGATGGGGAGCTTCTTGCGTGCCAGCCCAAGGACGCGTGCCACCTCCTCCGGAGTAGGGGTGCGGCCCAGCTCCTCGCTCAGGCGGGTACTGGCCCGCCGCCACTTGGAGAGCAGCTCCACCATGTAGGCCGGAATGCGGATGGTCTTGGCAGAGTTGATGAGTGCGCGCTTGATCGACTGCTTGATCCAGTAGCTGGCATAGGTGCTGAACCGCGTCCCCATCGAGGGGTCGAAGCCCTCCACGGCCCGCAACAGGCCCAGATTCCCCTCCTCGATCAGGTCTTGCAGACTGAGGCCCTTGCCCGTGTAGCCGCGGGCAATGTTCACCACCAGGCGGAGGTTTGCCCGCACCATGCGGTCGCGTGCCTGGCTGTCGCCGGCAGCGATGGCCTGGGCGAGTTGCTGCTCGTCCTCCGCGGTAAGCAGCGCAGTTTCGTTGATCTCTCGGAGGTAGGTTTCCAGTGGGGACTGGACCGAGCCGGACTGGCGACGGCGCGACTTCGACATCTGGGAAGCAAATACGATAGGGTGGTGGTCCAAGCTGACAACACCACTATCGACGGCAGGCCGCGGGAATCTCCAGCCGGTACGCAGGGCGACAAGCTGTGCCGGCTGTGCGGGCTTTGTTGTTTGTGCGCCATGAGCCGCGGCAACCGCGGGCGCGGTCGGCCGGCCCGGCACGTGGCAGGCGGCAGCGGGGCGCGGCGGTACAATGCTGAGTTGTGCGAGGAGGAGGTGAGATGTTGCCGCGCGGCTTGGCGTTGGCGTGGACCGCCCTGCTGGACCTGGTATATCCGCCGGCGTGCGTTGTCTGCGGCACAGATTCGGCCGGGGGCGTGTGCGCGGGATGCCGTGGCCAGTTGGTGCCGCGAGCAGAGCCGCGCTGTCCGCGTTGTGCGGGGCGGCTGGGGGCGCAGCCGCCGCGGCCGGAGGGATGTGCGTTTTGCGGGCATGTTCGGTTTTCCTTCGACGCCGTGTTTACGTTAGGGCAGGATGAGGGGGCGTTGCGGATTGCGATTCGCCGCATCAAACGGGCCGGCCACGAGCCGCTGGCGCTGGCGCTGGGCGACCTGCTGGTCGAGCAGGTGGGCCCCTTGCTGGCTGAGTGGCGGCCGGATCTGGTGGTGCCCGTGCCGATGCATTGGCTGCGGCGCCTGCTGCGCGGCGTCAATGGGCCGGAACTTGTGGCCGAGCGTCTGGCGCAGCGCCTGGGACTCGACTACGAAGCGCGGGTGGTGCGCAGGCCCCGGTATTCTCGGCCGCAAGGCAGCTTGCCTCCGGGCGAGCGGCGGAAGAACGTGCGCCGTGCCCTGGCGCTGGGGAAAGGGTACGATGTACGAGGCATGCGCGTGTTGCTGGTCGACGACATCATGACCACAGGCACGACCGTCAACACGGCTGCCCGCCTGTTGAAGCGGGCCGGCGCCGCTGCCGTGGCGGTAGTGGTGCTGGCGCGCGCCCAGGGCGGCTAGCCCTTCGTTGCGAGAACGAGTGATGCCTTCCCCAACCTCGGCCACCGATGCGCGTGGCAGCCGGCCGTTTCGCCGGGCTGTGCTGCACGGGTTGGCGCTGCTGATTCCGCCGTTGCTGACGGTCGTATTCTTCTTGTGGATGGGCAACACCATCAGGCTTTATGTGATCGGCCCTGTGATGTCCGGCACGCGTGCGGCGGCGGCTTGGTGGGTCCAGCGCGAGTATGTGGTGCGGCCGGAGGGCACGGCGATGGAATTGGGCCGCTATCGCGGGGTGCGGACCAAGGAGGGTGAAACGTACATCTTGTTGCCCAACGGCGGCTACGTCCCCGAAGAGATTGCGGACTACCTGGAGCAAGCAGGCGAGGGCGGCATGTTGCTCACGGCGGACAGAGATGCCGTGTTCCGCCGCTACGTGGAACAACGCTACTTGCAGCCGCATCGCGTGGTGCCCCTGGTGCTCGTGGTGTTTGTGCTGCTGCTGTACTTGCTGGGCAAGTTCCTGGCAGCGGGCATGGGACGGGTATTCTGGAATCTGCTGGAGCAGGGCATCTTTCGTCTGCCCCTGGTGCGCAACGTGTACGGGTCGATCAAGCAGGTGACCGACTTCATGCTCAGCGACCGCCAGTTGCCCTACACCCGTGTGGTAGCGGTGGAGTACCCGCGCAAGGGAATCTGGTCGCTCGGTTTTGTCACCGGCGAAAGCCTGCCCGAGTTGCAGCAGGCCGCCGGCGAGCCCACACTGGCCATCATGATCCCTTGCTCTCCCATGCCGCTCACGGGTGTCACCATCACGGCGCTCAAGAGCGAGGTGGTGGAGCTGAACATGAGCATCGACCAGGCGTTCCAGTTCGTGATCAGTTGCGGCGTGGTGGTGCCGCCGCCGGCTGTGTCGCGGCCGCCCGCAGCCGCCAGGTAGGGGGGAGCACATGGCCGATCGCAGTCTTCGCCTGGGCACCCGCGGCAGTGCCCTCGCTCGGTGGCAGGCGGAATGGGTGGCGGACCGCCTCCGCGCTTGCGGAGCCTCGGTCGAGCTGGTCGAGATCTCAACACGTGCGGACCAGCAGCCCTCTGCTCCCGTTGGCAGCTTGGGCAGCCAGGGCGTGTTCACCAAGGAGTTGCAACGGGCCTTGCAACAGGGGCTGGTGGATTTGGTCGTCCACAGCCTCAAGGATCTACCTACCGAAAAGGTGGAGGGGCTGGTGCTGGCGGCGGTTCCGCCGCGCGGCCCGGTGGCCGACGTGCTGGTGGCGCCTGGTGCGCCGTCGCTAGCGGGACTAGCTCCGCAGGCGAGGGTGGGCACGGGCAGTCTGCGGCGCCGTGTGCAACTGTGGCACGCTCGGCCAGACTTGCAGATGTGCGACATCCGGGGCAATGTCGATACGCGGTTGCGCAAGCTGCTGGCAGGGCAGTACGACGCCCTCGTCCTGGCCCAGGCAGGTCTGGAACGCCTCGCGCTGGCGACCGATATGGTCTACCCCCTGCCGTGTGACGCCGTGCTACCTGCCGTGGGACAGGGAGCGTTGGGCATTGAGGCCCGCCTCGATGACCAGCATACCCTGGAGCTGCTGAAGCGGCTCGATGACGCACCCTCTCACGCTGCCGTACGCGCGGAGCGCGCCCTGTTGGCCCGCCTCCGGGGCGGCTGCCTGGCACCCGTGGCCGCCTGGTGCCGGCCCCGGACCTCCAACGGCCTGCACCTCTCGGCGGTGGTGTTGAGTGCCGATGGACGCACGCGCTTGTTCACCGACCGCCAGGGGAATCTGGCCGCCCCCGAGGAACTTGGCGTGGCAGCCGCGGACGACTTGCTCGCTCAAGGCGCCGCAGAACTGATTCAAGCCGCACGCGGCCCCGCGGCATGAGCCCCCTCCGGGAGCGCGGGCATCTCGCCCGCCTCTGCCCAGCCCCCCGTCGGCAGCGCGGGCGTCTCGCCCGCCTCTGCTCTTTAATCGCCCTCCTGGCAGCGCACGCATCTCGCCCGCTTTCCTTCGTCTCTCCCATCGCGCTGGCATACTGGCGGGCCAGACGTTCACCCCCCTTGCTCTGAGAGCACCAGCCTGCGTGCACGCACCACCGCCGACCATGCTCGTCTGGTGCTCGTGTACAGTTACCAGCCTGGCGATGCGCGATGACTCACCCTAACTTGCCGCTGCTTACCCTGCCATCGAGGCCCGTCTTGCCCCCCTTGGCAACCAACGGCAGCCCAAGCAAACTGGGGAAGACCTCTGCGCTGACCTTCTCTCGATCCCGCCGTGAGGAACGCATGCACGTCGCTGCCTTTGTTTCACGGTTGCCGTTCTCCTGGCTGGGGTGCTGGACTTGTTGCCGTACAGCTTCCTCAGGCGCAAGGCTGCGGGGCTTGCTGTGCCTGCTCGTTGCGGCAGCGTGCTGCCGCCCACTAGCCGCACAGGCGCCGGAGGTCGCGGCTCAGCCCTCGGAGGGTGTTGCCCAGCCAGGCGCGCCGGCGGCCGCACCAGCGGCACTCGTGGCGGCGCTGCAACAGGAACCGCTCGAACAACTGGCCCTTGCTGCCCGCCGGGAAGGAGACGTGTTGCGCGGCGCCATCGCCTTCCACCAGCCTTATCTGGCCTGCACCCGCTGCCATCGCACTGTCGATCGCCCCCCCTTGCTGGCTCCCAATCTTGCCCGGCTTCCGCCAGATACCACGGACGTACACCTGGTTGAATCGTTGCTCTGGCCCTCCCGGCGGATTGCGAGGGGATTCGAAGCCGTGCAGGTGATCACCACGGACGGACGCGTGCTGACGGGCCTGGTCGTGCAGGACACCCCAGACGCCTTGCTGCTGCAAGAAGCGGGTGGAGAGAACGCACTGGTACGCCTCTCTGCCGACGAGATCGCCGAACGTGCTCCGAGCAGCCTGTCGCTGATGCCGGCAGAGCAGATAGGCATGTTAAGCTCGCGGCAGCAGTTTCTCGACCTCGTTTGCTATCTCATGGAGCTGCGTGATGGCGGCCCCGCGCGTGCCGGATCGTTGGTGCCTCCGCCCTGGCTGCTGGCGCAGATTCCCGAGTACGAAAGCCATGTGGACCATGCTGGCCTGATCTCTGCCTGGAACGCCGAGAGCCTGGCACGCGGCGAGGCGATCTATACCCGCGTGTGCGCAAGCTGCCATGGCTCGCCCGCTCGAGAAGGCTCTCTCCCCACCGCGCTGCGGTTCGCAGAGGGCCGCTTCAAGAACGGCAGCGACCCCTATTCGATCTACCAAACGCTGACGCGCGGATTTGGTCTGATGGCCCCCCAGAGCTGGATGGTGCCGCAGCAGAAATATGATGTGATCCACTATCTGCGAGAGGCCTACCTCAAGCCGCACAATCCTACACAGTATGTCTCTGTAGACGCGGACTACCTAGCCCGCCTGCCGCGGGGCGACACCCTGGGCCCGCCGCCTGCTGACCTCGCCCCCTGGACCACCATGGACTACGGGCCCAACCTGATCCATACCTACCAGTTGGGATTTGTCTCCGCAGCGCCTAGCACGGGACAGCAGGCCGAACCGGTGCCGGCGGAGTGGGATGATCTACCCCATATCGCATACAAGGGGATTGCCATCCGCCTCGACCACGGACCCGGCGGCGTAGCGCGTGGGACAGCATGGGTGGTCTTCGACCATGATACTCTCCGCATCGCGGGCGGCTGGCACGCGGATGAGGGTCCCGCGCGGTTCATCGACTTTCAGGGAATCCAATTTGACGGGCAGCATGGGGTGCATCCTCAGATTGTGGGCCGGCTTTCCTGGCACACGCCGCCCGGGCCGGGCTGGGCCGATCCTGACAGCGGCAGCTTCGAGGACCCTCGGCTGCTGGGACGCGACGGCCGGCATTACGGTCCGCTGCCCCGCTCCTGGGCGCGTTACCGCGGCCTCTATCACCATGGGCTGGACGTGGTGCTGGAGTACACGGTGGGAGATTGTCTGATCCGTGAGCTGCCTCAGCTTGTTGCAGAGAACTCCCCGCCGGTGTTTGCGCGCTGGCTCTGGGCGGGTCCAGCGGACCGCGAACTGGTTGCGGCCGTGGCTGTTGCGGACGCACCTGGCGTGCTGGTGTGTGGCGAGGGCTGCCAGCTTCGCGTAGAGGCGGGCCGCCGCGTGGTGCGGATTCCCCCCCACCATGGGCCGCTGCTCGTAGGCATCTTGCTGGGCGGTTCGCAACAGTCTCTTCGGCAGGCGGCTCAACAAGTGACCCCGCCTGCTGACTTCGACAAGCTGCTGCACGGTGGGCCGCCGCGATGGCCCGAATTGCTTGCCACGAGCGTCCAGTTCGGGACCGACGATGGGCCGTTTGCGGTCGATGTCCTAACCGTCCCGCAGGACAATCCGTGGCTTTGCCCACTGCGCTGCACGGGCCTGGACTTCTATGCGGATGGCGACCGCATGGCCGTCTGCACCTGGGACGGCGACGTGTGGGAAGTCTCCGGACTGCGGGGGCTAGACCCGACGGCGCCGGACAGCGCGGCCGGCTTTGACAAGCAGGGTGGTCCTCAAAGCGAGGCGGATGGCAACGCCCCGGCTCTGCCGGAGTCAGGCAGACCAAAGGCCGCGTCCCAACGCCATGCGCCAGGACCGCTCTTGCCGGCAGAAGAGGCAGAGGGTTTGACACATAGCGGCCCCGCGCGGCTTATCTGGCGGCGCATTGCCAGCGGCTTATTTCAGCCGCTGGGTTTGAAAATCATCGATGACCGCGTGTATCTCGCCTGTCGGGACCAGATTGTGCGCTTGCACGACCTCAACGGCGACGGCGAAACAGACTGGTACGAGTGTTTCAACAATGACCACCAGGTGACCGAGCACTTCCACGAGTTTGCCATGGGGTTGCAAGCCGACGCTCAGGGGAACCTGTACTATGCCAAGTCTGCCAGACATGCGTTGCCCGCAGTGGTGCCCCAGCACGGCACGCTGTTGCGAGTGAGTGCAGACGGCTCGCGGACCGAGATCCTGGCCACGGGCTTTCGAGCGGCCAACGGCGTGTGTCTGAATGCTGACGGGACGTTCTTCGTCACCGACCAGGAGGGACACTGGGTGCCCAAGAACCGCATCAACTGGGTACGCCCCGGTCGATTCTACGGCAATCTGCTGGGCTACCACAACGTGCAAGATACGTCGGACGATGCCATGGAGCCGCCCCTGTGTTGGATCACCAACACCTTCGATCGCTCTCCCGCGGAGCTGCTGTGGGTTACCAGCAAGGCCTGGGGACCGCTGGATGGCAGTCTGCTGAATCTATCGTACGGTCACGGTCAGGTGTACGTGGTGGCACACGAGTGCGTGCCTCATCCTCGGCTCGGGCAGTGCATGCAGGGCGGCATGGCGCTGTTGCCGCTGTGGCCCTTTCCGACCGGCGTGATGCGAGGACGATTCCATCCCGTCGACGGGCAGCTTTACGTGTGCGGCATGTATGCCTGGGCAGGCAATCAACAGCAGCCCGGAGGTGTGTACCGCATCCGTTACACAGGCAAACCGTTGTATGTGCCGCTGGCCGTGCAGGCCCGCCGTGGCAGGCTGCTGCTGCGTTTTTCCGCTCCGCTCGATGCGGCTGCGGCCTGCCGCCCCGAGAACTATCAGGTGCGCACCTGGTCGTTGCGCCGCACGGCCAACTATGGCTCGGCTCACCACGACGAGCGGGAGCTGAACGTCGCCGCGGCTCGCCTGGAGGCTGACGGCCAGAGCCTGCTGCTGGAAATTCCCGATCTGGCGCCGGCCTGGTGTCTGGAAACACGCTACGACCTGAAGGGCCGCGACGGCCAACCCTTCCGCGGCAGCCTGCACCACACGATCCACGTGCTGCCAGATTAACTGCGCGGCGGCCGGCCCCACGGAGGGGGGGGGTGGCATCTTGCCCCCCACAATCGCTTCTGCCTTCTGGTTAGGGGGCGAGCGTCTCTCACAACGTTGCCTACCCAGCTCGCAAGTGCATCGCCGCGCACGCCGCCGCCCGCTACCAGGGCATCAGGCGGAGAGAGGCGGGCGGCCCCGAATTTGTGCCGGACGTCGTGGGTCAGGGAGGTCTTCCTCGGGTTGCAGCGATGTTAGCTAGCGGGCCGCACCAAGCCGAACACTTCGGGATAATCCGCAATCTGGGACTGGAGGTCGCGATCGTACCGGATGACGATCACGCGGTAGCCGCAGTTCACCAGTTCTCGCCGAGTCTGATCATCGCGTGCGGCCTGGGCCGGCTGGTCGTGGACCGATCCGTCGCAGAACACGCAGATGTTCGGCGAGTAGTAGAAGTCGGCGACGCAGTGCAAGTCAGGTATGGACCGCTGTGCCTCGTCGGGCAGGCGATGGTAACCAGCGGCCAAGGCGGCGAGGAATCGACGCTCCAGTTCCGAGCGAGAATCTGTAAGGGATTGGAGCCAGGCCAGGTGGGTCGCCCAGTCGCGGCCGCCGATCCGGGGTAAGGTTCGGGAGGCGGACAGCTCCAGCAGCGTGGGCAACACACGGCGGCGATCCAACTGCATCGCCTCGTGCTGATTGTTATAGCTCAGCAAGCACTCGTAGCAGGCGGCCTGGCAGGCGGGCAGCAGGTCGGTGCCCTGGTAGTCGAAGTGGCAGCGGCGCAATGCTTCGTGCGCAACGCGGGAGATGGCATCGGCCTCGTCCACCAGCCGGCGGAGGACGCCGGCGCCGCCCTCGGCGGCCTCGTAGAAGAGGAGCGCCCGGTGCTCGCCCTCGCCGATCCGCTCTGCGGCCAACTCAGATTCATCGAGTTGGAATAACTGCTCGCAGCCACGCTGCAAGGCGTATTGCAGGGTGGTTTCCAGGATGGGATCGGCTCCCCACTCGGGCCGCACAAGCCGCACGAGCAGCACGTTCTGCGTTCCCTGGACGGAGAGGCGTACATGCTCCAGCCGCCGGGGCCGAGAAGGGTTGCCGGCCGGCGGGGTTGCTGTGAATACCTCGCCGCTTTCGAAGTCCACCAGGAAGCCCGGCTGGTTCGCCGCACGTGCGCCGTGGTTCACGCGGAGCAAGGTAGCAGCGGGCGCGTAGATGAGCCGCAACACGGGGGTGCCACTAAAGATCACGTCTGTTTCTTGCACCCGCGGTGCATCCGCCCCGCCGGGAAACTGGTAGGCGGTCTCGATGTTGTAGCCCCGCCGGCGCCGCTCTTCCTCGTCGCAGGTGATGCGTTCACGCCGCCGGACCCGCACGTTGGGCATGTCTAGCAAGTTCACCAGCAGGCTGTTCTGGCCGTCGAAGCGGCTCTGGCACAGGGGGCAGAGGTCGAGCGTATGGTCGCAGAAGGCACCACACGTGCGGCACAGCCTTCGTTGCGAGCGGCGCTCGTCAAGGCCGCCGGGCGGAGACTGGAAGCTGACGACCTCCCACTTGGCCCCTTCGTGGTAGAGGATGTTGCCTGGGGCAAACTCGCGGAGGGCAAGGAACCGCGGCCGCCCAATGAACTCGCCCTGGTCCCTGGGCACCCAGGCCCGGACCGGCAGCGCCGGGAAGTTGTAACCCGGCAGGAAGCCTTCGCTGGCCAGGTAGCGGTATGGGTAGAAGTCGCCTTCTTCGCGACTGGTGTTGATCTGCAACAGCAGGTTCCGCTGGTGCATGGCTTCTTCTTCACGGCGTCGGGCCTCCTCCTGGTCCTCGCGGCGCCGCGCGCGGCGCAGGTCGTACTGGGCCTGTTCCAGTTGCCGGTTCGCCGCGCGATAGAGTTCCCGCCACCGATCGAACGCCCGGTCGAATTGCTGCGGCGCCTCGTCCAGCACGCGATCGATCCAGGCATTGTTGAACCAGCCGGTCTGCTCCAACATCCCCGTATCCGGCGCGAGGATCGTCCGCACACGCTGGCGCAGTTGCTGCCGTGCCGATTCCCCAAGTTGGATGGCCCCGGCCGCTTCGGTCCTCAGGGGCAGCCGCTCCAGGTCGGTGTCGATCACCTTCTCGATAGACTGCCCCAGCGGCAGACGTACCTGCGCAAGCCAGACGGCGTGTACATGGGCCCGCACCAAGGCTTCATTGGCCAGCTCGAGGCGGGGCGGTCGAACGCTGCCGGCAACCATCTCCTCCCTGCGGTGGAAGAAATACTGGTCGTGGCTATTCAGTGCGCCGCAATACGTGAACACCAGCCCGGGCTGCCCCTGACGCCCCGCACGGCCGCTGCGCTGCGCGTAATTGGCGGGGGTCGGCGGAACATTCCGCAGATGGACGAGGTCCAGGTCCGCAATATCTACGCCCAGTTCCATCGTCGGGGAGCACACCAGGTAAGGCAGGCGACGGCCGACCTCCCGTTCCTTGCTAAGGTCGCTGTCTTCCCAACGGAACCGGCGTTCGCGCCGTTCCCGCTCGCCCGGCCTGACCACCTGGGCGGTGTGTTCGCGTGCCTCCAACGCCGCCAGAGCGGCCGAAGACTCCCTGTAGAACCGCTGGAAAAAGGCGTTGACCGGCGGCGAGCAGCGCCGCGCATACATCGGGTCCGCCGGCGGCGGCGAGCCGTCCCCCAGCCGCCACAGCAGGCACGCGGCGTCGAGCCGGTAGAACTGATGGTCGTCCACCGGCTCCAGGCGAACCAGGAATCCCTGGCTCACCAAGAGCCCCAGCAGCGCATCCAGAAACGGCAGGTACCCCCCGGTCGAAAGACGGAACCGTTGCCGCAGGAACCTGCCGATCGCACTGCGCTCGCTCAGGCTGAATCCGTGCGCCGGGCGATTGGACCGCCCCAGCCGCACGTAACGCTCGGCCGTGCGCAGCTCATTCACGTCTGCGTCCAGCCCCCAGAACTCGTTCAGGTGCTGTTCGGCACGCCGGCGGATCTGTTGCTGCATGGCCTCCTCGAGGCAAGCACACGAAATCGCCAGCTTACGGCGAAACTGGTCCAGCACGGCCCGCACGACCGTTTCTCGCTCCGCCGCCGGCATGGCCGCCATGTCGGGGTGGAACTGCCAACGCCGCTCGTCGGCACACAACTCCTCCAGCCCTCGATATCCGATCCGCAACAACCCAACATGCTCCAGGTTCGGCTGCACCACGCGCCAGCCGCGGCGCAGATCCTCATACAGCCGGTATTCCGTCAGCTCGGTAAACACCCGCCACACCTCCTGGGCCGCGGCCGACTGCGGATCGAGTTCGGTGTTCCGCGCGATGTCGCGGATACCGAGCCCGCAGGCCGCCACCACCCCGCCTGCCACCTGGTCGAAGGTCAATTCGGGCGTCTGCTGTAGCGCGGCGCACAGCGCGCAGCGAATCACGGAAACATGGACAAAATCATTGAAATGGCCGGCCTGGAGCGAGGCATCCTGGCGGTTGTCCGTGAACGTTAACAGCTTGTCGCGGGAGCCGGCGGCGGCCGCGTGGCGCAACAGCGACGTGGCCAACACCGTGGTCGCACTGCTGCGGGCTTCGCTGGAGAGGGAGGCCAGCTTCGAGAAGTCTCTTTCCCTGGCGGTGTAGAAGTCTCCGCAACTCAGGCACAGAGAGAAGGGCGCCGCTTGCCACCACATCTTGATCATGCCGGCGCGCGGCTGCATCGCGTACGTGCCGTCCGGGGCTACCCACATGGGCTCGGGTACGCGGTTACGCCACGTCTGAGTCAGCCGGCCCCGGCTGTCGTACCATTCGTCGGGGATGCGGTCCTCGCTCCAGTCGTTTTCGGCGGGCGCCAACAGCAGATAGCCAGGGCGTTGCGGGTCTTCCTCGTTCGCCGGTTCAATTCCGACGGGATGCGGCAGAAAGCTCGTGTCGCCTCGCAAGACGTGATAGTAGTCCTGACCGCACTGGCGGCAGAACTTGAGCGGGAGGAAGATCCGTCCGCCGCCGGCCTGCACCTGGCCTTCCAGTGAAAACTCGCGTCGCTCGAGCGGCTGCACGGTTGCATACAGCGCGCGGCCCTGGCCAATGAACTGGTGCAGCTTGTAGGCGAACGCCCGCCCCCCATCGTCGCGCGCCAGGCTGCCCCCACACATCAGCACCTGGCGGAGGCGGTCTGCGCAAGCGGCCGGCGCGCTGCCGGTGATCTCCGCCAACCGCTGTGCGGCGGCGGCCAGAGTCTGCGGCACACGCCGTCGCGGCCTTCCGCCCTCCTCGCATTCGATGCCGAACTCGAATTCCACCCATCGTGCGAGCGCATTCTGCCGGAACGCTTCCAGTGTGGTCGGCAAAGGTGCGGAAAGCGCCGCACACAGCTCAGCGGGGCTGGGGGGGCCGCCCTCGGTAAAGGGCACCAGCGTCTCCTCCACCACCTGATTGGCTTCGAACACATGGCCGAACAGCCGCTGGGCAAAAGCGGCCACGGCGGCCCGCCGCTCGGCCGAGCTGGCGTCTCGGTTGGCGACCATCGTGGCACTGGTGCCGATGTGGATCAGGTTCCGCGCAGCGCAACGTTCCTTCAGGCGGCGGATGAGCATCGCCACGTCCGCCCCCTGGCGCCCCCGGTAGGTATGCAATTCATCGAACACCAGAAACCGCAGCCCGCCGCCAAATAGTCTCCCCTCTCCCTTTGGGCATTGGTATCTACACAATTGGCGTTTTCGTGTAACCTATTGGGATGCAACGGATTGCACTCCCCCGAGTGGAGCGA